>JAJOHZ010000002.1 GCA_021209625.1 Erysipelotrichaceae bacterium
ACATTAGTTGGATGACGGGTAAAAGTGAGGGTGCAATGGATGCAGCCAATTTGCTTAAACCCATGCTCGCTCGTGGTGAACTTCATTGTATTGGGGCTACGACACTCAATGAATATAAACTCTATATTGAAAAGGATGCTGCTTTGCAACGTCGTTTTCAAAATGTACTCGTTTCTGAAAGCAGTGTTGAAGATACAATTTCAATATTAAGAGGTCTTAAATCACGGTTTGAAACCTTTCATGGTGTGACCATTCTAGATGAAGCGCTTGTGAGTGCAGCTAAATTGTCAGATCGCTACATTGCTGATCGATTCTTACCCGATAAAGCCATCGATTGTGTCGATGAAGCTTGTGCAACAATACGAGTCGCATTAGATTCTTCTCCTAAAGTACTGGATCATCTTTCTCGAGAATTAATGCAAAAAGAGATTGAATTAAAAGCCATTGAAAGTGAAAGTTTAAAAGAAGATAAGCGAGTAATGGAATTAAAGAAGACCATTCTTGAACTCAAACAAAAAAAAGAAGATTTGAATCGAAAAGTTAAAGAATGAACAAACACACATTCAACAGCTTCAACACCTTAAGACCTCCCTTGAACAAGCAAAACTTGAGTCTGAAAAAGCAAAAGAAGAAGGATTTTATGAAAAAGCGGCTCGTTTGGATTATGAAACTATTCCACAACTTCAAAAGCAGATTGAGGTCCTTCAATTTTCATTAAAACTGGATGTTTACCATGATAAGGTGGATACTCCACTGATCGCTTCCATTGTTTCTTCATGGACTGGAATCAGTGTGGATACGATGTTAACACAGACGGAGTCAAAGGTACTGCATTTAAAATCTTATCTTCAAAATGAAATCTTTGGTCAAGATGATGCTATTAAGCGAGTGAGCGATGTGATTCTTCGCTCTAAAGCACAATTATCTTCCAGTGAAAAACCGTTAGGTTCATTCTTGTTTCTTGGAGCAACCGGAGTGGGTAAGACGGCTTTAGCTAAAGCCATTGCGCGTTACTTGTTTGATTCAGAACAACATATGATTCGCTTCGATATGAGTGAATACATGGAAGCACATAGTGTTAGTAAACTGATTGGATCACCTCCTGGTTATATTGGGTATGAGGAGGGTGGACAATTGACACAACGAGTAAAACAACATCCATACTCATTAGTTTTGTTTGATGAAATTGAGAAAGCACACCCTCAAGTGTTAAACGTGTTGCTACAATTGTTGGATGAAGGTCATGTGCATGATTCTAAGGGAACAAAAGTGTCATTTAAGAACACCATCATCATGCTTACAAGCAACATTGGATCCATGTATTGTCTTGACAATGAGCAGTACAATCCAAATAAAGCACTGCAAGAATTAAGAATGACACTGAAACCAGAACTCTTGAATCGAATTGATGATATCATTGTGTTTAATCCTCTGACCTTACATCAAGCTCAATTGATTGTGCACAAATCCATTGGAAAAACACGTCAAAAACTTGTGGATCGTGGAATATCCTTGCATGTGGATGATGATGTTATTGAGTGGATTGCCCAGAACACCTTCTCTCAAGAATACGGTGCTCGTGCCATTGAAAGGGGAGTTATTCAATTCATTGAAAATCCTTTATCTGTCCAATTGTTGACCTCACAAGCTCTTCAATTTAACGTGAGGTTAAAAGAAGGTGAAATCATCATTGAACCACGGTTGTCTTACGATAATGACTAGTGTAGAATAAGAACAGTTAGGAGTTCACTGATATGAGTAACACCCATCGTGCTTTTGAGATTTTAAAGATTTTACGCATTCATAGTGATGAAGAGCATCCTTTAACCTTTGAAGATATTCGCCAAAAATTAATTGAAAAGGAATTGGATTTAAATCGTAAAACGTTTTATGCGGATATTGCTCGTTTAAGAGAAGTAGGGCACACCATTCATACAGCACGTTCGAATAATTTTGGCTACTACATTCAATCTGAACCTTTTAGTTTTGCACAAGCTAAGTTGCTTGTGGATGCGATTCAATCATCACGCTTCATCTCCAAAGACATGAGCAATGAACTCATTGATCATATTGCTTCACTTACTTCAACGTATCAAGCAGGACAGCTTAAATCACGACTGTATGTGGATGAACGAAGTAAAACATTGAATAAATCAGTGTATACAACAGTTGATCGCATTCAAAATGCGATAACCAAGAATAAAAAGATTCGCTTTAGATATGTGGACACTGTTCTTAATACTAAGCATGAGCGTGATCGTCGTTTTCGACATGAAGGTGCGTTTTATGTTGTCTCCCCCTACATGCTTGTTTGGGGTGAAGATAACTATTATTGTGTAGGTCATCATGAACAACGTGATACACTTTCAAACTTTAGAATTGATCGCATGGACAATGTTGTCATGATGAATGAATCGCGACTGCCATTAAGTGTTGCTTCTAAAGATCCGCAGTTCAATCTATCCAAAGTACGCTCAAAACATCTTTGCGATGTTTAGAGGCTATACCACACAAGTGATACTTCATGCAGATATGGATGTGTTATCTGCTTTCTCTGATCGTTTTGGTGCTTCTGCGAAGTATAAGCGTCTCAGTGAACAACGCTTTGAAATGAGTGTTCAAGTTGAGGTATCGCCACCATTCTTTTCATTCTTGTTTCAATTTGCAGATAAGGTGACATTAATATCACCAAATCAAACTGTGAAAGAATTCAAAGAACACGTAGAAAAAACATTAAATCAATACAAATAATGGTCATCCTCGGATGACCATTTCTTTTAAATTGAAGTTGAATAATACTCGTAAATCATCTTAACAACAACATCCTCTTCAAAGACAAATGTCACTTTTAGATATCCAAAGTAGCGATTCAATAAGAAACCTTCTTCATTACTGATGTAGTAAACCCATCGCTCTTCTTCACTAAAATGCATAGGAAATAAGCCATTGTTGTTTTCGACATCAGGTTGCCCTATAAGAGTCAGTAGATCTTGCTTAGACAAACCTACCATAAATTGATTATTCAAGGAATAGGTTGTGTCTGTGAACTCATACTTGAATATTTGAGTAAAAGCGCTCCATTCAAAGGTGACATTCAGACCATTTAACTCATAAACAGCCTTAGTCATTGAATCCTCTTCTTCATTGGGTTTTAATGAGACACTTGGATTTAATTGTTGACCAATGTCTTTGAAATCGTTATTAAGATCAATCACTCTTTCAGCATTACGATAGAGAATTAAATCCTTCTGTAAGAATGGTTTTGAAGTGATGGATGAATCGTAGTGTGTCTTAATGTTTTGCAGTGTTAAGGCATCAATTTCTTCAATATCAGTGAAGTTGTAGTGAAGTTCAGTGATTTGAATTAGTGGTGACAGTCCATCATCGAGCATGTAATTGACTTTAATCATCGCTTTAGAAGTGATTGGATCAATGAAGGTTGAAATGATTTTAATGAGGGGATTGTTGCCTGTTCCATAAGTATGATCATACATCGGAGCAAACAGCTTTTCAGGTATCATCATCAATAGCGGAAGAGTGGTTTTGTTAATGATTTTTGTGGATGGATGTTCTTTAAGGTAAAGATTAAATTGGGTGCCATCCAACTTTGCATACACCAAGGCATCGAGTTGAGGATAGAGTGAAGAAACATCAATGGGTTTAAGTTCATTATTCTCAATGTTCATTAAAATGACGTCACCAAACTGAAGGGTTAGTGCTAATTCTTTCGTTGCATCAAGGATAAAGTCATTGTACTGTGGAGCAATTTCTGCTAAAGAACTGATGAAATAGGCAGATTGAACTTTTTGGTTAGGACTAAGTAGTGCTACAAACTGTGGTGTTACCACAAACGATTGTTGAGCTTCATTGTTTAGTTCTAAACGATGTAAGAACAAACCGTCGAGAGTGAAAAATACATCCTTGTATTGAAGTACTAAGTTATTTGGATAATCAATCAAAGTCAAATCATCCACAAAGGTGTACACATCAACGCCTTGTGAGTTGACTATTTTAGAATTGTTTAAGGAAGGAAAATCCTTTTTGATTTGAGTTAAGTTTTGATAGTTTTTTAACAGAATTCGAACCAATAATTCTGATGTTGAAACATCATTGATCTTTTCTAAATAAAGTGGTTGAGCGATGGATGTTTCATTGGGTGTAAAGTTAACTTTTGACGCCCCTAAATTCTTTAATCACATCAGGTGTTTTAGTTAATGGCTGATTTGGATCATTATCATCAATAATGGGATTGTTAGGATTGTTAGGATTATTTGGATTGTTTGAATTGTTAGGATTTTGAGCTTGAGGTGTACATGCACTTAAAAGCAGTGTAAACACACACACTAATACTGCGATTGGTTGCTTAAATGATTTATGGACGTTCTTTGGTTGGATTTGCTGGTTGATCATAGTTTCCCCCTTATGTTACTTCAAGTTTACCATAAAGAGTTGAAAACATAATAGTGCAAATTAATCTTTTCACAAGAAATATTTCAACATTAAAAAGAAGTGAACGTTCATTCACTTCTTTACTATCTTTACTTCATCGGTGTTAAAGCATCTATATCATTCACTAAACTCGTAATGAACTCAATGGTGGCAAAAAGGGTATCTTGAGTCGATAAATCAATCCCTATTTTCTTCACTAATTCAAAGGGAGCTACACTTCCACCAGACTTAAGGATGTCTTTCCATGCTTCTACTAATGTAGGATCTTTTTCAATGAGTTTTGAAGCGTGAGTTGCAATTGATAATCCTGCAGAGTAAGTGTAAGGATAAAGTCCCATGTAGTAATGAGGTTGTCTCATCCACGTGTATTGAGCTTCTTCTTGGACTTGAACATCTTCACCCCAGAACTCTTGAATTGTCTTCAACATCAACTGATTAAGAATGTTTGCATTGAGTGGTTTTTGCTCATCCACTAAACGATACACTTCACGTTGATATACTGCTTCAAGCATGTGAGTGACAAAATTATGATAATAGGTACGTGCGATTAAGGTTGATTTCAACCAACGAGTGAAACGTGGTGAAGTTTCTTTCTTACTTAACGAGTGAGCAACAAAGAGTTCATTGATGGTTGAAGGGGCTTCAATGAAGTAAAGGGATGCTCTTGTATCAAAAATGGATTGATGTAAACCTGCAAGATAAAAAATGACCCGCATGACCTAGTTCATGAGCAAGCACTAAAGCTTCTCTCATTCGCTCTGTCCAATTAATGAGCACAAAAGGATGAGCACCATAAGGTGAGGAACAAAATGCTCCAGTTGATTTACCCATGTTGTTTTCAAAATCAATCCAACGCTCTTTGAAAGCACGTTCAACCATTTCAATGTAATCCTTACCAAGTAATGCTAAACCTTCTTTGAGAATGGATAATGAGTCTTCTATGGTAATCTTAGGTTCAAATTCTGGATCTAATGGAAGCTTTAAATCTGCATAAGTTAACGTTTCTAGATTGTATTCTTGCTTAATAAGACGAGCATAATGTCTCATTGGAGCTTTAAGATGCTCATAAATGGTATCGATGTGTTGATCATAGATTACTCTAGAAACTTTTTGATTAAAAAGAAGATAATCAAACACGCTTTCGTATCCTCTTAGTGTAGCTAAAGCTTTTTCTTTTTGTACATGCGCTGTATAAACAGCCGCCATGGTATGTTGATAAGCTTTGAGTTGATTATGAAAGGAGTGAAAGGCAGATCGTCTGATGTCATGATTTGTATTGAATTCATATTGATTTTCAAAAGAATTAAAGGTTAACGCATACGACTCATTATTGAGTTCAAATGGCTTGAAACTTAAATCCGCTAACTTTGCTCGATTATAAATGCCATAGAAAGCGTTCAATGGAGAAGAAAGCAAAGACAGAGCTTTTTCCACATCCAATGAGCATTGATGAGGTTTTTGTCTTAGAACTTCTTCAATGTATCCTTTTAAATGAGGAGCTAAAACCATAACTTCGTTTAAGATGGTTTCATTAAGTAAACTCAGTTCAATGTCAATGAAAGCCGTATTGCTTCCTAAAGAGGAAGAAAGAGGGGCAAGACTACCTTGTCGAAGTAAAGATTGAGCATTGGAGGAATCTTCACTGACTTTGAGTTGAGCATAAGTGAATAAGGAAGTTGCTTGTTGAGTGATGGTGGCCAACAGATTGAGACACTCAACGATAATAGTAGATGTGTTTAATTTGTTTTGAAATGACGTGATTTTTTGAATGTTTGACTTAAGATCATTGACTGCAGACTGAAATGCTTCTTCGTTTGGATACAATGAGGTTAAATCCCAAGTGTACTCTTGATTAACCTCAGAGCGGATTTTATTCATGTTTGTGATCATAGTGAACCTTCTTTCATTACAAACAAGTTTATCATATTCCATGGGTTTTTAGACAAGCAAGCATGGATTGTTTATAATAAGTGAAGACTGTGAGGATGGAAAATGATTAAAGCTTTTGTGTGTGATATGGATGGAACTTTTCTAAGAAGTGATCATAGCTATGATGCAGAGTTGTTTAAGAAAGTGATGACTCTATTAGAGAAACAAAATAAGCATTTTATCGTTGCGAGTGGCAATCAATGGCGTCAAATTCGTTCTTTTTTTGAAGGAGTTGAAGATATGATAAGCATTGTTGGAGAAAATGGAGCAGTCATATTGCATCATGATCGTGTCATTCATTCCATGCATTTTGATCCTGTGGTTTGTCAGGATGTTCTTAAATCATTAAAACAACTTAATCCAATCTATTTGTGTTCAGGGGTGAATCATTCTTATGTGCTCAATCATTACCCACAACCATTAAAAGAGCATATTGCTTTGTATGCACGTAACATTCAATACGTGGATGACTATATTGTCGGGGATGATCCTATTTTAAAGATTGCGATCATATGTGAAAAAGAAAAAACACAATCCATTATGAATCATCTTCAAACTCAATTTCCTATGGTGGAGGTGCATAGTTCAGGATTAGGTTCAATTGACGTTAATCCATTGGGAGTTAACAAAGGTGTTGGGCTCAAACGATTACTTCAAGAAATGAATCTTTCTTTGGATGAATGCATGGCTTTTGGAGATGGTGGTAATGATGTCTCCATGTTAGAAATCGTGAAAGAGCCTCGAATTATGGGTAATGCTCCTGATTGGATGGCACAATATGGTCAAATTGTTCCTTCCAATGAACAACAAGGAGCACTCAACACCATCTATAAGGAGCTGTTAAAGTATGAATGAGTTAGTTTGGGTATTTATTGGAATTCTAATCATGTCTAATGTTGGGATATTGCTCATGCTTTTTAAGCAGCAATCGTTTTCAAATCAAGTGAATCAACAATTATGGAACATTCAAGAAAACATGCTAAAAGAAACTCAAGCTATCAAGACTACCCAACTTATGCAGTCATCTCATCTTCAAGAAGATGTCAGCAGTAGTTTTAATGTGCATCTTGCGCCTTTGTATCAATCACTTAATCATTTAAGCTCTCTCTTAGGGGAATTACCTCCAATGGCACATAATGTGAATGCCCTTAAACAAGTGCTCTCAAAAGAGAAAAGCAAGGGTTTATTAGGGGAGGTTTCTTTAGAAGCGTTGTTATCATCAATGCTTCCATCCTCTTCTTTCAATATGCAAGCATCCCATCCATCATTTGGAAGTAATAGAGTGGATGCATTGATTACAATATCAGGGATAAAGCAATCAGTGCTGGTCCCTGTGGATGCGAAAGTGCCTTTAAGTGATTATGAACTGTATATTAAAGAACCCACACCAGAGCGTTGGAATGGATTTGTAAAGGCGATTAAGCTTCAAGCAAAGAGCATTCAAAGCAAATACATTAAACCACCTTATACCACTGATTTTGCATTAATGTATATTCCATTTGAATCATTGGTCAGTGACTTGTATCAAGAAACTCATCTTTTACATCACATTTTTCAAGTAAAGCAGAGTGTACATTGTTTCACCCATGACCCTTCATGCATTCATCAATATTCTTATGCTGAGTATGAAACAAAGCATTCAATCTCAAAATGCACAACAACTCGTGCAACATATGGACGAGTTAATGAATCATCTGCATGAGGCACAATCTACGCTTATCACACTGCATAAAAAACACAATGAAGTGATGAACACACTTAATACCTTATCTCATCAGCTCAATCGTATCGATTATCACTTAGAAGGGCTTGTAGTGAGTAAAAATTTTACCAATAATGAAGTTTAATCATTGATTTGGATTAATATAAACTCATGAGTGTGATTATTTTTCACTAAAAGATTGAGTTTAGGTTAGTCAACAGTGTACATTATAAGTGGACGTGGGAGAGATCATGGATGGAAAGAAAAGATGAATCACAGGGGGGATGATTCATCTTTTTAAGTGCTTAAGTATATTTGCATCTGGATCAATAAAAATGGTGGTATAGTTCTTAACATTCACAAGTCCTAATGGGGCTTTTGGCACTTTCTTAATATTTGATATCTGAGTATACATCACCTCAACAGATGAAGATTGAGAATACTTAGAGAATAGAGCACAAAGATTGGCTGCCGTTCGAATCATGGTTTCATTTAGCTGTGCAGTTGCCTTAAGTAAGACATGGGCACTAGGAGCATCTTTGACATGAAACCATGTGTCATGTTTGGATGCAAAGGTAAAGGTAAGATAATCATTTTGAATGTTATTCTTACCAACAAAAACAGTGAAGTCATTGGATTCATACTTTAATAGTTTCATAGGTTGTTTCTTACTTGGTTTACTCAGTGCCTTGTTTGACTTCATTAAACGTTGTGCAACAAGTTCTTCTTTGATTTGAAGTGCTTCTTCCACACTTGCAAAACTAAGCGCAAGTTCACAACTCTCTAAATACTGAATCATTGTTTTGGTGAGATTCATTTGCTCATGTATATGATGAATCGATTGATTAAGCTTTTGTACCTTTCGATAATAGGCGTTCGCATTCTCAATGCCACTTAAATGCGGTTGTAGTGGTATGGTAACAGGTATGTTTTCATCATCAAATGAAGGTACACTCAATTCTGTGTCTCCTTTTTTTATGAGATAAGCGTAACTCATGCAATAATCGGCTAAGTTTTTGTAGTGTGTAGCATTTGCAGTGGAAGAAAGTTCATCTTCAAGTTTAATCAATTTGTTTCGCTGTTTTTTTAACTCACGTAAAATGACTTTTCCAATATCTTGTGTGATGACTTTGATGTTTTTCACATGTTCTTGTTGGGTGTACATGTGTTGCATCATGGTATGAATTTCATTGGATTCAAATGGAATTTGAAGATGCTTTAAAGGAATAATATGAAACTGTTTGAATTGATTTGGATTAACGTAGAGTGTTTGTGATGACAGACATTCTTGTATCACATCATCCATGTTCTCATTGCAATGCATACGATACTCAAGCTCTTTAGCTAAAAGAGGGGATACACCTTCCACATTCATCCAAGAATCAATTTTGTCCTTCAAGTTTGGTTCATTGAATTGAAACTTGGATTGACTTTGGATCTTTTGAAACGGTGAATGAGACATGATGAAGCGAGATGAGTTTTTATCAGGGTATATTTTTGTGTGAGCATCAATGATGATGTTATCTTGATTAACTAAGATTGCATTGGTGTATTGCCCCATTAATTCAACATACAGGGTTACCTTTATTCTTTCAAACACATCATTGATCGTTTCAAACTCCATTTGAAACCATCGATCTAACCCATGTTGAGTGATAGAAGTGCATGTTGCCCCTTCACAATATTTCTTTAATGATGTAAGAAAAGAAGATTGATGAGTTTGTGCTAATCCTTGAGTCGTAAGACAAAAGCGAGCAGATTGAGCATCAAGCACCAGTAATGTGGTAAATCGTTGTTGGTTGTATGCATGAAAGAGATAATGGTGCTCGCCAACTTGTTGAATCTTGTTGACTTTAAAAGGACATTGCTGAGCAATGTTGTTTAAAAGCGAATGTAGAATCAAACCATCTAATGCCATACATTTCTCCAATTTTCACCATTATATCACATTGACATTCATGTTTTAACTCGTTAAACTAATACAAAGGATGTAAGCGCATGAAAAAAGGACTTCTTATCGTATTAAGTGGCCCAAGTGGGGTGGGTAAAGGGACAATTCGCGAATTATTCATTCACAAACCAGAACTCAACATTGCGTTCTCCATTTCAATGACAACTCGTGCTCGAAGAAGTGGAGAGATTGATGGTGTTCATTATTACTTTGTGTCACATCAAGAGTTTCAGAAGTCCATTGAACAAGGTGAATTATTAGAGTATGCTGAGTTTGTTGGAAACTATTATGGAACACCTTTGCATGAAGTGGAAAGACTACGAAATCTTGGGCACAATGTCCTTTTAGAAATCGAAGTTCAAGGAGCCCTCCAAGTATTAGACAAAGTGCCAGATGCATTGATGATTTTTGTGGTACCTCCAAGCATGGATGAGCTTCGTCGTCGCATTGAAAGTCGTAAATCAGAAAGTGAAGAAGTCATTAACGCTCGTTTGGAAAAAGCGAGTGCTGAAATGGAACTGACGGGCAATTACCGCTATGTGGTATGCAATGATGATCCTCAACTTGCTGCAGACATTATTTCTGTCATCATTAAACGTTACTCAGAAGCGACCTAGTCGCTTTTTTTCATCACTCAAAGGAATGCATCTGTTATAATGTGACTATGATAATTTCAGTGGTCATAAGAAATCGTATTAAAGGAAAAGAAGAATTGGATTATTTTTCGAGTACACCAATTTTAATTGGGTGTCGTGTGAAGGTAATGTTGAATCAAGTTTCACTTATTGGGTTTGTTGTGGGTTGTAGAGAAGATGAAATGCTTGCTTATAAACTTAATCCTATCCTTGAAGTCCTGGATGAAAAGCCAGTGCTTTCACCGTTGTTTTTAGATCTTTTTTCTTATCTTCAAAGCATTAGTTGTGATACAAAATATGATATCTTACAGCAATGTCTTCCTTTGGATAAAAAACTCAATGAGAAAAAACTGACCCCAACCACCCTCAAACATTATGTACGAACTCAGCTTGATATTCCTAATCCCAAACGTTATTTTAAACTCAATCAGTTTCAACCAGATGAAATCATACCAGAAGGAGTGTTTTCTCACTCTCAGTTAAGTAATTATGAGAAGAAGGGATACATTATTTCCTTTGAAACCCTTGATGTTCCTAAAATCACGCAAAACCATTATTTACCTCCATTAAATCATGAACAACAAGCCATTGTGAATGCGATTGATGTTCATCACCATGACGTTCATGTGATTAAAGGGCCTACAGGCAGTGGTAAAACCCATGTTTTTATGGCATGTGCACAAAAAGTTCTTTCTCAACAACAACGTGTTCTAATGTGTGTCCCTGAGATTTCATTGACCCCTCAAATGATTGAGCGATTTCAAGCTTATTTTGATTGCTTAGTTATTGAGTATCATTCTTATTTAACATCTAAAGAAAAAATGAATGCCTTGGCATTGATTCGCTCAACCGCCAAATGCATTGTTATAGCAACTCGTTCTGGACTATTCATTGATGAATCGTTTGGTCTTATTATTATTGATGAAGAACATGATCAAAGTTTTTATCAATCCACGCCTATGGTGTATCATGCCCATGTTGTTGCCCAATTTATTGCCCAAAAGACAAACATTCCATTAATCTTAGCCAGTGCAACGTTATCACTGGAAACGTATGCTAAAGCGCTAAAAGGAATATATCAATTGCATGTCTTAACACAACGATTTGAAGCTTCAATGCCTTCATTAACCATTGTTGACATGAAAGAGGATATCAGGAAGCATCAATCCTACATGATCTCATCACCACTCATTAAAGCAATTAAACAACGTCTTCAAAAACATGAACAGATTTTGGTTTTAATCAATCGAAGAGGTGCCTTCCCAACACTTACGTGTCAATCGTGTTTAGTTACTGCACGATGCTCCAACAAT
>JAJOHZ010000045.1 GCA_021209625.1 Erysipelotrichaceae bacterium
CCTTGCGTTATGTTACTAACTATAATGGTAAATCATGTTTATCTTTGTCTTTGAATTGTTTAATGTTAATCACGTTCATCCTCCTCTAATCCATCGATAACCTGTTGAATTGTTTCAAATCTGAAACCTTTATTCACAAGTTGTCTTAGTAAGGTTTGACGCGCCTTATATGGATCTAATTGCTTTCTATCTAATCTTTCTTTAAGCTTAGCTGCTTCATTTTGACATATGATGAATTCTTCTGTTTCATCCATATCATAATCCAATTGATTTACAATTTCAGTTGCTAATGGTGGTTCAAATCCTCTTGAAATAAGGCGAGTTCTTATTTTACTCTTCTTGGCCAACAATGGCATGTCATGTAGTGAAGATTTTGTTTTTTCTGCAAACATCAAAGCTCGATCATACTCATTTTGTCGTGTTTCTTCACTCAACACTTTTAAAATCATTTCATATGGGATGCCTTTATCTCGCAGTGACTTAATGATTTTATTTTGCCCTACAAGGAGTGATTGAAAATTCATAATCATAGAAGAAGTATATCGTACATCATCAATGTACCCATAGATTCCAATTTAGCTACAATATCATTCATTTGCGTGGCTGTCAAATTCCCTATCTCATGTAAGAAGTCGAAAATTTTCTTTTCTTGTACGATCTTTGAAGGCAATCTTCTTAACGCATTTTTCAAAAGCTTCTACGACTTTTTGTTCATCTTCAAATTTTTGATAAGTGTCTTTGTTCACAATGGATCCCTTCTTTAGTTTAAGTTGTTTGATCAACTCAGGGAAGATTTTAACTTTGCTTTTTTCAAACTTTGAGATGAGTTCCACTTCTGAAATGTCATTTTTTACTGTAATGTCATCCACATAGTAAGTTGAAAAATATCTTTTGACGGCTAGTTCATAGGTTTGAGTCACTTTCTTAGCAAAACTTAATCGATCAAACTTTTCTACCACATGGTGGGCATTAACTTTAATGTTTCTTTTTTCTTCATCACTTAGTTTAGTGAATGCATAAACCTTTTGAGCAAACTCTTGAGCATTCGCAAAGTAGTAACCTGTTTCATCTTCAAACACAAGTTCTTCCAATACATCATCTTTGCGGGCAAACACAGGTAAACCAGATGCTAAAGCTTCTATGAAAGTGAGACCTTGTGTTTCAGTTAGTGAAGCAGAAACAAACATGTCTGATAAACCATAAATCTCCGCAACCATTTGATTAGGAACTTTCCCATAAAAAATGACGAAATTATTGAGATGATGACGTTCAGTCTGTAATTGAAGTTCTTCTAATTCTGGACCTGAACCAACTACTAAAAACTTAACGTTCTTACATAATTTAGTGAGTTCACACATTCCTTCAATGACGACATCAATGCTCTTTTCTTTGGCAATACGTCCAACATAAGTGATAATGTAATCGTCACTGGATGCACCTATCTTTTCTCTGAAAGCTTCTTTCTCTGCTTTAGTATAGGTCTTTTTAAAACGATCTAGATTTAGTCCAGTTGGAATAACATGAATTGGTGTTTCAATTTGATAGCGTTTGTAACATCTCTTTGGTCTTATCTGATGGAGAAACAATCGCCATACAATGCGAACCATAAAGACGAGATAATTTCATAACAGTCTTCTTAGCTAGTCTTTCAACCGTCTTGGAATTGAAAATATTCACATAGTGAGTGTAATCTTCATACGTAGTATGATAGGTGGAAACAATAGGTAGTTTCAACATACTCCCCATGATGTGTCCAAAGATCCCAACACCGAATTCTGTATGGACGTGAATCACATCCAGATTCATTGATTTCACATGATTGTACGCAAGAAAATGGGCAGGTGTCGTTAGCACATACCCATACATGCGTTTGATTTCAATTCCAGGTAATCTTAAAACATTGTCTTCAAATTTTGTGGTGATTAGTTTTGCATGAGTTGTGATCACAAACACCTCATGTCCAAGTTCTTGTAAGCCTTCTTGTAATGTGACAATTGAACTCACCACACCATTGATATCTGGAGAATATGTGTCTGTAAATAACCCAATTCGCATAATTACCTCATCTTCAATTTATATGTCATATAGAATACAAATCCTATCAACATTATCATATAAAACGACACAAAACGCCACACTATCATTGTAGAAGTTGCCACGATTTGATTTGTAAAGATAGAAAATAGAATAATAAAGAGCACTTCAGTCCCACCAGCTCCTCCTGGTAGAGGAGCAAAAACTTTAAGCATTCCTAAAAAAGCTGATAGTGCCATGATATCTAAAAACGTAATTGAACTGAATTGAATTGAATGCCAAATGATCTTATTACTAAATAAGGTATGAAGTAGAACAAGGTAACCTTAATGATATACATGAAAGTCACTTTTGCAACTTCATCTAAATTATGAATAAAGAGCTCTTGTGCTTCACTGAATTGTTCAACAAACTCAATGATTTTCTTCTGATTCTTCTCAATTGATTTAATTAAATGAAGAGATTTCAAGATGAATAATCCTTTCATTAGGAACCATTGATTAAAACGAGGTGAATTGAACGATGAGGAATAAAAAGAGAAGTAACCAATAGATTGATAAAAAAACCTAAGAAAACCAGTGATTGCATCGTCGTATTGAGTAAGCGAAGTATTCCAAATTTGGTAAATAAGAAGACAAACCCTACAATGACTAAAGCTGCTTGGTGTATGATAAACTCCAACCAAAGGATGCTTGCAGCATTGCCTGACTTTACTCCTTGTTTACTGAAAATGATGGCTTGAGCTACTTGTCCTCCACTTGATCCAGGAGTAATACCATGAAAGAATGCTGCAATAAATGCATTCTTAATACCTTCAATGTATGAATAGGTAGGATGAGTGACTCTTACAAGTCGAGTCAATGATACTCCTACCAAGATATGATAAAGTATGGTTAATGTGACAATAAGAATCACATATCCTAATCGTATGTTGCTTAGCAATCGAGTAATAGAAGAAAAGTCATTGGCCATGATAAAAAGCATCAGTCCAATGACAGAAATAAAAATTGCAAAATTCAGTAGATTTGATTTGCTCAGTTTCATGACTGTATTATATCAAATCATACAAATAAGTCAATTATGATTATCACAATGATTGATAAATCGCTTTTAACTGTTCTCCAATCTTATCTAAACTACGATCTTGAGCTGTTTGATACGCATTTTCAATAAGTTCATCTGAATATTGCTGATTAAAAATGGTTTTTAAATGGGACACAAATTCATGATTGTCTTTACCCATCAAGCAATTGTATTCATGCTTTAACCAACCTTGATATACACCAATGTCTCTAACAACAACCTTTTGCTTAGAGGCTAAGGCCTCTAGCACCACAATGCCTTCTGTTTCCTCTAATGATGGAAAAAAGAAAGCATCTGCACCAGAAAAAGCACCTTCAAATCCAGGACCTTTTAAATAACCAGGTAAGCGAACATTGACAGGATGATCATCTATGGCTTTCTTTACTTCAGATGATAAAGCAATACGAGGTGTTGAGCCAAACCAAATGAAAGTGACTTCTGGCATCATTCTCGCCACTTCCATGAAATCAAGGATACCTTTACGTTTAAGGTATAATCCAGCACTTACCACCACTTTATCATTTGGTCCTAGATGAAAGTAAGATCTGAATGTCTTTTCTTTCTCTTCATCTTTCGAATAACGGGATAAATCAATTCCATTAGAAACCGCATAAATCGGTTTTTCTAGGCCATAGTTTTCCAATAGTGATTTTGAATAAGGTGTTGGCGTGATGATAACATCCGCCATTTGATACATATTGATTAAATGTTGTTTAAAAAGTGGAGCAATTTGATTGGATAAGATAAAGGAGTTGCGGAAGTCCTCTTCAGTACTATGAGCATGATAAACTACTTTCTTTCCTAATGCATGTGCTTGAGCAATGACCAGAGGACTTGTTACTCCAACTGTATTGATATGAAGAATATCATAACTGTCCATGACATCCGTTGTATATTCCACACCAGCAAGTTCCAATGCTCTCTTTTGGTGTTTCAATGCACGTCCAATTCCAGATTTTGCGATAAAATTCTCACCTTCAAAGTATAAAAGAACCTTCATAGTATCCTTTCCTTTTAAAAAATCAGGGTGGATGTCCACCCTGACTTCGTGTATTTTAGTCTCTAGCCAGTTTCATTAAGCGATTGAAACGTTTCTCAGCATCGCTAGCTGCTTTCTCAAGTAAAGCTTCTGCTTCAAATGGGTTAGCATTAGGAAGTTGATTGTATCGAGTTTCAGTCATGACGAAGTCACGGAACTTACTGAAATCAGGTTTAGTGTAATCCACAGTTAGCGGTTTCTCAGCATCTGGATTAAATCTGTAGAGGGTCCAATAACCACATTCCACAGCAAGTTTTTGTGTGATTTGATGGTTGGATAATCCACCTTTAATACCGTGTTCAATACATGGTGAGTAAGCGATAACCACAGATGGTCCTTGATAAGCTTCAGCTTCTTTTAATGCCTTAATGGTTTGAACGCGGTTTGCACCCATAGCGATGGAAGCAACATACACGTGACCATACATCATCGCCATTAAACCAAGATCCTTCTTACCAGTAGGCTTACCACCAGCCGCAAACTTCGCAATCGACGCCGCTTGTGACGCTTTAGATGATTGTCCACCTGTATTAGAGTACACCTCAGTATCAAGAATAAGAATGTTAACATTTAGGCTGTTTGCGATGACGTGGTCTAATCCACCAAATCCGATGTCATACGCCCATCCATCACCACCAATGATCCAAACTGATTTAGAAATAAAGTCTCTTTCCATTTCAAGTAATGGAGCAGCAGCTTCTGATTTGGATGCTTTTAAGAGTTCAACCATGCGAGGAGCAATGACTTTTTCTTCATTACGGTTGCCCTTAGCTGCTAAGTATTCAGCTACAACACTTTGAAGTTCAGGTTCAAATGAAGACTGAGCTTCAGTTAAGCGTTCAACAAGTTGACGTGCCTTAAACTCTTGAGCCACTTTCATACCAAATCCAAACTCAGCATTGTCTTCAAATAAGGAGTTTGCCCAAGCAGGTCCTTTACCTGATTTATCGGTGACAAATGGAGTGGATGGAGTTGATCCACAATAAATGGATGTACAACCTGTAGCGTTAGAAATCATCATATCACTACCGAAGAGTTGAGTTACAAGTTTATAGTATGGTGTTTCACCACAACCAGCACAAGCTCCAGAAACTTCAAAGTAAGGCATTAAGAATTGAGTTCCCTTAATCGAATCAGTTGGGAAGTATTCAGATTTATACGTTGTTTGTTTATAGATGTATTCAGCTAATGGAGCTTCATGAAGTTGCTCGTTCACATCTGTCATCACTAAGGCTTTTTGACCACCTTTACCTGGACACTCAACAACACACAAGGAACATCCAACGCAGTTATCAGGTGAAACCATGACACGGTAACGTAGATTTTCCACACCTTTACCATTAGGTTGTAGAGTAGCAAACTCCATTGGAGCGTTCTTCATTTCGTTTTCATCCAACAAGAATGTACGAATAGTTCCATGAGGACATACAAATGAACAGAATCCACATTGGATACAGTTTTCTGGAATCCACTTAGGTACTTGAGTCGCAATAGTACGTTTTTCTTTGAAGGTAATGTTATTGCGCATTGAACCATCAATGAGTCCATCAGTTGTGAATGCTGAAACTGGAAGATCATAACCTTCAAGGCCATTAATCATTGCTACGTGTTCATCAAAGTATTCATCACCCGTTGTTTTACGTGTATTACCTAAAACTATGTTTGCCCATTCAGGATCAATCTTAACTTCAACTAATCCTTCTTTACCCAGATCAATGGCTTGGAAGTTCAAGTCGACGATCTCTTCACCTTTTTACCATACGACTTCTCAGCCATTTCTTTCATGTATGAAAGAGCATCAGAGTAAGGAATAATGGATTCATTAAGTGCAAAGAATGATGATTGTAAAATCGTGTTGGTACGACGTCCCATACCGATGGACTCAGCAATCGCATTCGCATCAATCACATACATTTTCGCTTTCTTCTGTGCCAATTGCTTCTTAACACGGTTAGGAAGTAAACGATCTACTTCAGAAGCTGGTGTGGATGTTGAAAGCAAGAATGTTCCACCTTCTTTTAAGTTACGAAGCATGTCGTAGCGGAAAAGATAAGATTCAAGTGAACATGAAATGAAATCAGCATCTTTGACATAATAAGTACTACGAATTGGTGATTTACCAAAGCGTAAGAATGAGCGAGTTGCTCCCCCTGCTTTTTTACTGTCATAAGCAAAATAAGCTTGAGAATAAAGATCAGTATGATCACCAATAATCTTAATGGAGTTCTTGTTTGCGGAAACAGTTCCATCAGAACCTAATCCATAGAACAAGCATGAAGTGTAATCATTTTTAACTTTAAAGTTTTCATCACTTGGAAGTGATAAGAAAGTCACATCATCAACGATAGAGATGGTGAACCCATTGATTGGTTTTTCAACAAGTAAGTGATCATAAACACCTTTAATGTCACCAGGTTGAGTATCTTTAGAAGATAAACCATAACGACCACCAATGATAGTGTCAATGTTTCCAAAACCATGAAGTGCTTCGTGCACATCAAGGTAAAGAGGTCCATGTGATCCTACTTCTTTCGTACGATCTAAGACGGCAATTTTTTGAACGGTTGCTGGTAATACGGATTTAAGTAAATCAGCACGGAAAGGACGGAATAAGTGAACTTTCACTAATCCAACTTTTTCTCCACGAGCATTCAACTCATCAATAACTTCAGCCGTTGCTTCAGTCACAGAACCCATCGCTATGATCACGCGAGTTGCATCTTCAGCACCATAATAAGTGAATGGAGCATAATGACGACCCGTTAACTTGCTAATCTCGTTCATGTAGTGAATCACCACATCACTTAGTTTTTCATAATGGGTATTTTGTGCTTCACGTCCTTGGAAATAGATATCATCATTTTCAGCACCACCACGAGTCACTGGATTAGTGTGTGGATTCAATGCACGTGCTCTAAAACGAGCTAATGCATCTTTATCAATGAGTTTAGCTAAATCATCATAATCTAAAACTTCAATTTTTTGAATTTCATGTGATGTTCTAAAACCATCAAAGAAGTGTAGAACTGGAGCAGAAGCTTGAATTGCTGTTAAATGAGCAACCCCTGCAAGATCCATGGCTTCTTGAACGGAATGAGATGAGATCATGGTAAATCCTGTTTGACGAACAGCATAAACGTCTTGATGATCTCCAAAGATAGACAATGCACGTGTTGCTAATGAACGAGCTGATACGTGAATAACCCCAGGTAATAACTCCCCAACCCATTTGTACATGTTTGGGATCATGAGTAATAACCCTTGAGATGCAGTGAATGTGGTTGAGAGCGTGCCACCTTGTAACGCACCATGCACAACACCAGCAGCTCCTGCTTCTGATTGCATTTCAACTACTTTTACCACGGAGTTGAAAATATTTCTACGGCCTTGTGATGCCCAAGCATCAACAAGCTCAGCCATCGTGGATGATGGAGTAATCGGATAAATACCAGCAACTTCAGTGAACGCGTACGCCACGTGTGAGGTTGCAGTATTGCCATCCATAGTCATGAATTTTTTAGGCATTTGTTCCTCCTCGATACCTTCTTAACATGTCAATTATACACCTTTAGACACTAAAAGACCATGTGAAATTGTCAGTTTGTGAAAGAATTAGTGATGTAAACAACATCTCTAAACCTTGATTTTCGTCCAAGTTGCACTATTAAATCGAACTTGCGAAATCACAAACCTCATGATTTGGTCCACTAGCACCGACATCCATGCACCAGTTAAACCAAAACCTAAACCATAAGCAAACACATAGGTCAGTGCAGGTCTAACGATGGAAACACTGACTAACGATAATGTTGCCACAAATTTCACATCACCCGCACCCCTAAGTGCTCCAACCACAATGACTTGTACAATTTGAAATAAGATAATGACTGACAATATGACAATCAGTGGAGCACCTAAATCAATAATCGTTTGATCATTGGTAAAGAGCGATAAGACACTTTCTCGATTAAGCGCAAGTAATGTGCTGAACAAAATTGCTGCAGTTAAACCAATACGTTGGGTTATTTTCCCATATCCCATGGCCACATCAGGACGCTTTGCCCCTAACGATTGTCCAATCAGTGCAGAGTTGGCTGTTGATAAGCCATCTCCAATCGCAAAGGAAATAACCATAACATTCATGACCAATTGATGGGTTGCGAAAGCGGTGGTCCCTAAATCTGCCACTGCTCGTGCATACAATAAAAATCCTATACGAATAAAAATCTGTTCTGTTAAGGCGGGTTTACCTAACTTAACAAAGGAAGCAACAATTTCCTTTGAATATTTAAACGAATCTTTGAAAGATTGGTATAACAGTGATTCTTTATCAAGAATGGATCTAAACGCAATCACAAACATAACAAAGTTCCCAATTGTGGTTGCGATTCCCGCTCCCACAACTTCAAGTCGCGGAAAAATCCAAATACCATTAATAAGTAGAAAGTTCAAAATGACATTCACCACGTTGGCGGTAAGATTGGTTTTCATTGCGATCAATGTATTGCCCACTCCACGCTGAGCAGCATTGATGTTCATGGACATTCCTAAAAAGAAATTACCAATCATAATGACTCGTAAATAATCAATGGATGTTTGAAGGTAATCAGAACTTGCTCCAGCAATCAATACAAGTTCTTTCGCAAACACGATTCCAATGATCGCAAACACTAAACTCATGATAAATGCGATGATTAAAGAATGTCTCATAACATCTTTTAGAGCTTGATGATTTTTCTCTCCACGACGTCGTGAAATCACAACTGTCGTTCCAACATTCAGTGCAAACAACATGGATAAAAGAATAAACTTGGGTTGATTGGTGATTCCTACTGCCGCAATAGCTGATTCACCTAATCGCCCTACCATCATCATGTCAACGGCACCAATGATACTAATGAGGAAAGCCTCGGTTGCACTTGGCCATGCGATTTTAAATGTTTTTTTCACCATGCTTGATGGTGTAGGATCTTTGATGTCGATCTTATGCGTAATTAACTTCAATAACCAATTCATGCTAATGCCTCTTTTTCTAATACCGCAATATTATGATCATTACATTTCTTTAAAAGCTGTGGACTACGGATGGTCCACACACCAACGTCTACCTTCAACCATGTCATCCATTGAAAGAATGGCATCAGATCTTGATGAACAGAAATAAAATCTGCTTGCGTCCATCTCTGATAAGCGTTCATGGTAAGAAATACTCTTTGAAAGAATGGGAGTGTTTTATTCTTAAAATGAACCTCGATCAATTGACCCACTGGAATATGTTTCATCTTTTTGTTCTTGCACATTTTCACAATTCTAGGATCAAATGAGATGACACTTACATTCCCTTCATAATGAGCCAATAGATCATAAACCACATCCACACTTTTCTGAGCTTGATGATTGGGTTTAATCTCAATCATTAGAGGCACTTGTCCTTGGGTAATGTGTAGTAACGTTGACAAATCAGTAAAGGTTTGAGTAGAGTTAGAGATTGGTATCTGTTTCAGTTCTTCATACATCAAATCATGAACAGCTTCATCGCGCATTGCCAATCGGGTTAATCTAGCATCGTGAATCATGATAGGCACATGATCTTTGGATAGTCTTACATCACATTCAATGCCAAACCCTAACTCAACGGCTTGCTGAAAAGCTCCAGCAGAATTTTCTGGGTAGAGAGCATCATGAAATCCACGATGAGCATGGTGTTGTCTGAGCCATCGATATTGACCTCGATTAGGGGTTGGTGTAATTAAGAAGACACCCACCACCACAACAAGCAAAAATGTTAAAAATATCATAGGAGTATCATACCAAATTATTCAAATGGGTTGTCCATTCATTTGTCTTTAATTATGTGAAAAGCATGATAAGTGACCTTATCATGCTAGGTTAAGATAGGATTTCAATAATTCATACGTCGCTTCAACAGCATCCGCATGGGTACGCTCCATTCCATGAGATGCCATAACACCAGGACCAATTAAAGCTCCTTTAATGTTTGCTCCTCCTCTTAATGCTGCCGAGACATCCGAACCATACATTGGATAGATATCCAATACATGATTAAGTGATTTCTCGACCGCTAAAGATTTAAGATGTGTGGTCATATGACGATCATATGGGCCTGATGAATCTTTAGCGCAGATAGAAACATCATACTCACTACAAGCCAAATCTTCACCAATGCATCCCATATCCACCGCAATCATTTCTGTAATGGTAGATGGAATCCAAGCCGTTCCATGTCCAACTTCTTCATAGGTAGAAATGATGAAGGTGGTATCAAACTGTGGTCGTTGTTGGGTTCGATGCATTTCTTTAAGGATTGACATTAAGATGGCCACTGAGATTTTATCATCAAGAAATCGAGATTTGATGAATCCACTGGATGTAATGGTGGTTTTAGGGTCAATCGCAACGATATCGCCATTTTGAATACCTAATTTTTCAACATCCGCTTTGCTTTTAACCACTTCATCCAATCGAATGAACATCTTATCCACTTCTCTTACTCCACTGTTAGCATCTTTATACACATGGGATGAAGGAGCTTGGTATAAGATTGTGCCTGAATATTCCTTATTGTCTCTTGTAATCACTTGACAGTACTCACCATCCAAGGTAGGGACAATGATTCCTCCTAAAGTAGTGACTTTAAGTGTACCATTGGATTGAATAGATCTCACCATTAATCCAAGGGTATCAGTATGGGCAGATAAAGCAACATGCTTACTGGAGTCTTCCCCACTCACATGAATCATAAGATTTCCTTTAGGAGTTACTTCATAATTAAAAGGTAACTTCTTAAGTTGAGCTATTAAATACTCAATAATCTTATCGGAATAACCTGTAGGACTTGGAATCTCTAGTATGGTTTTCGCATCATTTAAGATATCTAACACATGTACTTTCATCGAATAAACACTCCTTCATTTAAATCAACTTCTTTGAGTTGAACTAGCACTTCTTCTTCTTTGGCAGTTGGAATGTTCTTTCCGACATAATCACCTTTAATAGGAAATTCCTTGTGTCCACGATCGACCAATACAGCCAATTGAATTTGCTTAGGACGACCAAAATAAACGAGTCCATCCATCGCAGCTCGTATTGTGCGACCAGTGTAAAGAACATCATCCACTAAGATGACCCGTTTGTTTTTCACATCCACATCCAATGGTTCGATTTTAACTTCTTCAAGTAAATCATCTCTCCATGGACGGATGTTCAAGATTCCTAAAGGAAGTTCTTCACCTGCAATCAAAGCAATCATCTCTTGTATTCTTAAAGCCAAAGTAACTCCTCTGGTTTTAATCCCTACTAATACAACATCATCTAAAGACTTGTTACGTTCAATAATTTCATGCGATAATCGAGTTAATGAACGCGTTATCGCCATTGAATCCATGATTTCTTTCATCATACTTAACCTCTTTGTATCATTATAACAAATCTATCTTTTTAAACGACATAAAATCATGAATGTACTTGATATTTCATTGAAATGAGGACTATCTTATGGTATTATTTCTTAGCACACAATTAGGGGTATAGTTCAATGGTAGAATATCGGTCTCCAAAACCGCTGATGCGGGTTCGACTCCTGCTACCCCTGCCAACGTGCAAAAAAGCCACTAAACAGTGGTTTTTTAATTTCCGTGACCACATCGTGACCACATTTATTTAGAGAAATAATTATAAACGTGCTAATGCTTACTCATTCTATGTTTATAAGATTTTCCACGAAGCCTTTTG
>JAJOHZ010000037.1 GCA_021209625.1 Erysipelotrichaceae bacterium
TGTACTTGCTTACACCTCACTTAAACTGCTTACAGCTTCCATTTCTTTTTGGACCATGAATTCAATGCAAGTGATGGTGACGGTGTACAATATTTCAGATTTTGCGAAATATCCAATCACGATCTTTCCTACCCTCATTCAAACCATGATTACCTATGTGGTTCCTTTTGCGTTTGTTTCTTTCTTCCCTGCTTCAGTGTTACTGAATCAAGCCAGTGGGTTAAGTATCTTGTTTCAAAGTACATTAGCCTGTATGATTACAGGAAGTTGTGCTTTATGGGTTTGGAATAAAGGATTACGTGGTTATGAAAGCAGTGGCCACTAAGGAGGACTATGCCAACATTATTGATTAATGGGGTTCATCTGTATTATGAAATGATAAATGAGAAAAGTGAGTTAGGAACTCTCATGTTTTTTAATGGGGTGATGGCTTCCGCTTCTTCTTGGAAGGAACAAGTTAAAGTGTTCAAAAAACTCGGTTATCGTGTCATTGTGCATGATTTACGAGGACAACTGAAATCAGATAAACCTCAGGGTCCTTATTCCTTTAAGCAACATGCTCTTGATAGTGCTGAGTTATTAAAAGCTTTAGGCATTGAAAAAGCTCATTGCATTGGAACTTCCTATGGAGGTGAAGTGGTTCTAGCCATGGCAGTGCATACGCCTGAAGTGGTACAAAGTGTGAGTGTCATTAACTCGGTCAGTGAACTAGATGAGACACTCATTCACTATGTGGCAAGTTGGAAGATGATGGCCCAAACCTATGATGGGGAACTGTTTTTTAGAGGCATGCTTCCAGGCGTGTATCATCCTCATTATCTTAAGAAACATAAAGTCATGTTGAATCATCGAGCCTTAGCTTTTAAGGATACTCCCAAAGATTATTTTGATGGACAGATTGCACTTTATGATACGTTTATGAGTGATCTTCATCTTACCCCATATTTAAACACCATTAAAGTTCCTGTCTTGATTGTGGCTGGAGAAGAGGATGTCTTAAAGCCACGGCGTTTCTCTGATATCATGGCACGTGAAATGCCTCATGCTCAATATGCATTGATTCCAGAGTGTGGTCATGTGACTATCTTTGAAAAACCTGAAGTTTTGAATTCACTGCTGATAGGATTTATCTTAAACCAGATCAAATGATCTGGTTTTTGTTTGAAAGAAAAACATGCTATGATGTGTGAAAGAAGATGTGGAGGTTATATGGATAATCATGACGCATTCTTTGATAAGATTCAATCATTGACTGGATTTTCAAAAGAAGCCATTCTCAAACACGTTCAACCACACTTGCATCTTAGGCACAGTGAGTTACGTTCCTTTCTCATGGAATCACTTCACCTTACTTATGGGTATGCGAACACGTTAACTCATCTTTTACATCAAAGTGATGGAGAAAGTCTTTACCAGAAAGCCAATGTGGATGAGCTTATCCGCTCCTTCTACGAAGGTAAGAAAGCTCATTTACTCCCTCTTCATGAAATGATCATGAAAAAGGTTCAATCCTTAGACAACGTTGAAGTGGTGCTTAAGAAAGGATACATTTCACTTAAACATCGCCGTCAGTTTGCGATGTTGGGTCCTAAAAGTGCAACACGTCTTGAATTAGGTTTGAACATTAAAGAAGAGATTCATCATCCTAAACTGTTGGCACAACCTAAAGGAAGCATGTGTCAGTACATCGTCCACATCACATCCGCAGATGATGTGAATCAAGAAGTTTTTGAGTGGATTTCTCTCGCTTACCAACACAACAATTAAGGAGGCAATTATGAATTGTGGCGCGTTTTCAATCAGTTTAGCTGTCAAAGATATCCTTGTATCAAAGTCATTTTATGAAGCCCTTGGCTTTGAAAGTCTTGGTGGTGATGTGAGTGAGAAGTGGTGCATCTTAAAGAATGGTGATGCGGTCAGTGGATTATTTGAAGGCATGTTTGAAAAGAACATTCTTACCTTTAATCCTGGTTGGAATCAAAGTGCTCAGGAAGTCAATCCTTTTACGGATGTTCGTACACTACAAGCTCATTTGATATCCAAAGGCATTCCACTCACGTCAAAGGTAGAGGAAAACACATCAGGTCCTGGTTATTTTACCCTCACTGATCCTGATGGAAATGACATTTTATTTGATCAACATCGTTAAAGAAAACCAAACCTCGCGGTTTGGTTTTTATGGCTTTGATTGAAATGACTCAAGTAATGAAAGATAAGCATTGACCCCTGTTTCTAACACCACTTCATCAAAATCAAAAGTAGGTGAGTGAAGTGAAGTATGCGGATTTCCTGTCCCTAAAAAAAGGAATAAGGAAGGCATCACTTCAGTGTAGAAACCAAAGTCTTCCGCTAACATGACCCCATCAATTTCACTGAGTTGATCCTTGAACACATCCTTAGCTTGTGTATACAAGACTGGATCATTGTAGACAACAGGATACCCATCTCTGATAACACAATCAATACGCACATCGTGCATGACTTCATAAGCTTGAATCATACGATGTAGGTTATCTTTTAACGCTTGATAGCCTTGTTGTGAAAAGGCTCGTAACGTTCCTTGAAGCAGTGCTGTGTCCGCAACACTATTACGAACTTCGCCCGCCTTAAGAACACCAAAATTGATGACTTTAGACTCAAGTGGATTGGTGTTTCTTGAAAGAATGCTTTGAATGGACATCATCAGCGATGACGCAATCACTACGGCATCCTTACCTTGATGAGGAAGTCCCGCATGGGCACTTTGCCCATGAATGGTAATGTCAATCTCACCATTGGTAGCCATGAATCCATAAGGTTTGGATCCTAATTGATGTAAAGGCAGCTGTGGATAAAGATGCAGTCCAAAACATCCTTTAACACGCTTAAGTTCAAAAGGCAGTTCTTCCAACACCATCTTTGCTCCGCCTGGACTTTCTTCTGCAGGTTGAAAGAGTAAGACGAGGGTTTGGTGGAAGGTTTGTCCTTGTATCTTATCCGCAAACCCTAAAAGCATACTCATGTGACCATCATGACCACAGGCGTGCATGTTTTGGTTGGTTGAGCGATAATCATGGGTGTTTTTCTCACTAAGAGGAAGTCCATCCATATCACTTCTAAACATTAAGATGTCTTCACTTGTGCCAGGTATGATGACTAACCATCCACTTTTTGCGATCAAGATGGGTGTGTATCCTAATGATTCTAAGATTGACTTTATGGTTGCACTGGTTAAAGGCAAATCAAAACCAAGCTCAGGAATCTGATGAAGGGATCTTCTGATGTGAGTTAAATCTAAAACTCATTCGTCTTAAATACATCCAAGAATTTGTGTCTTGGATGCTGTTTTATCATCTTTGGTTTTAATGATCTTGGCTGGTGCCCCAGCCACCACCACACCTGCAGGGACATCTTCAGTGACAATAGCACCTGCAGCCACAACACTGCCTTGTCCTACACGAACACCTTCTAAAACCACCGCATTCGCACCAATCAAAACATCATCTTCAATGATGACAGGGGTCTTTGAAGGAGGTTCTAACACTCCCGCAATCACAGCACCTGCTCCAATATGGCAATTTTTCCCAATGGTACCACGTGCCCCCACAATCGCTCCCATGTCAATCATGGTTTTATCACCTATGCTAGCACCAATGTTAATGAGGGCTCCCATCATGATGACCACATTGTCTCCAATGTACACATGATCACGTATGATGGCTCCTGGTTCGATGCGAGCATTGAGCTCTTTTATATCAAGCAGTGGAATGGCAGAGTTTCTGCGATCCACTTCAATGACCACTCCACTCATGTCCACATTGAGTCGTTTTAAATGAGCTAGGATGACATCACTTTCACCATAAACAATCGCATAACGATAGCCTGAGAAAAGAAGACATCCTTCAAAATCAGACTCGACAAATGCGCCTTTCACAAGGGCTTTAACGGGTGTTTTCTTTGTGGCGTTTTTAATGTAAGCTGCTATTTCATAAGGATCGGTAAAAAAGTCGTTCATGCATTCTCCTTTAAGATGTCACTCATGGTGTAGTGACCGTACTCTAAGTCTAACAAACTTTTTGCTATCCTACACGCACCATGCGCAAAAATATCTTTACTTAAGGCACTGTGAGATAAGGTGATGATTTCAGAACCAAAAGCTAAGGACACAGAGTGTTCTCCAACCACCTTGCCTAAACGCAATGAATGCACACCGAAAGTATTGGCTTGAACTCCTTCTTTGTGAGCTGAATCTGTCACCATGTGTTGACCTGTGTGTGAAGAGATGGTGTTTGCGAGCAGTTTTGCGGTACCACTTGGTGCATCTTTTTTAAGCGTATGATGGGTTTCCACCACTTCGATGTTGATGTCTGAACCAAGGGTGGTTAGTGCTTGGGAAAGCAAATGATTCAATAAAGTTACCCCAATTGAAAGATTCGCACTTTCAAACACCACAGTGTGTTGCGAGGCTTCTTGAATCAGTTGATGATGTTCTTCATTTAATCCTGTGGTTGCGATTAAACAAGGAATATGATGTTGGGCTGCGTAAGTTAAGGTAGCTCTAAGAGCACTTGGTGTTGAGAAGTCAATGATCACATCAATGGGTTTTTGAACATGATCTAGACTTAAGTATTCATTGTCTTGAGTAGGGTGAAGCGTAACTCCCACCACATCACTGATCCAATCATAGGTTGGGATCACTTGTTTGAGTATTGAACCCATGGCTCCACCACTTCCAATGATTGCTACACAACTCATAATGGTGCTCCTAGTCCATAGCTTTTCAATGTCTTCATAAGTTGCACATGGCTTTCAACACTGAGTGGAACCAAGGGTAGACGTACCAATGAGCAGTTATACCCAATTGCATGCAATGCCACTTTAATTGGAACTGGATTGGATTCAATGAACAGATCTTTGTGCAGCTGTTCTAATGAAATGTTAAGCAAGTGAGCTTCTTCACTTTGATGATTAAGAGCCAGATCACATAAGCGTGTGATGGTTTCAGGGATGAGATTTGCAGAAACTGAAATCACTCCATGTCCTCCCAATTCAATCACATCCACGATTTGATCATCATTGCCACTGTACACTTTAAAGTCATGAGGAACAATGTCAAGAATGGCTTTAATTTGAGTCAAATCTCCACTGGCTTCTTTCACTCCTACCACTCTTGGAATCTGGATTAAATCATGATAGGTGTGAGGAAGAATGTTTACTCCAGTGCGTGATGGCACATTGTATAGAATAAGTGGAAGATGGGTTGCATCAGAAATCGCCTTCACATGAGCCACAATGCCTGTTTGGGTGGGTTTCACATAGTATGGAGCCACAATCAACAATCCATCCACTCCTACTTCTTGCGCAAACAAGGAGAATTCGATGGATTCTTGGGTGTTGTTGGTGCCCGTGTTCGCAATGATGAGGATGCGTTTTCGTGCTGTGTGTACCGCTCTTTCAATGAGGAGTTTCTTTTCTTCATAGCTCATGAGTGCCGCTTCCCCTGTGGATCCACACACAATGATGGCTTGAGTTTTAGCTTTGATTTGTCGCTCAATGAGTTCATCAAATAATTCTAAATTAAGTCCTGTTTCACTAAAGGGGGTGATAATCGCAACGCCTGATCCATTAAACATGTTCATTTCTCCTTTCAATGAGTGTTTCAAGTATTTGTATCGCATTCAATGCTGCTCCTTTACGGATGTTATCCGCAATCACAAAGGCATGTAGACCATAAGGAACACTGTGATCATGATGTAGACGTGTGACATAAGCGATGTCTTGACCACTGACTTCTCTTGGGGTGATAATCGATTCACTGACCTTCACAAAAGGATGATGATTCAGTGCTTCAATGACCTGAGGAAGCTCACATGGCTGTGAGCATTCAAGTTGAATGTGCACACTGTGTGCATTCTTAACAGGAACACGCACACACAGAGCACTGATGGGCAGTGTGGGTAAATCCAGTATCTTTTGTGTCTCCAAGATCATTTTCTTTTCTTCTTTACTGTAGCCATCCTCCAGCAAAACATCAATAAGTGGAATCACATTATGGGCAATGCTTGTGGGATAAAAGGAAGGAGGTTCATCCTTTAAGGTTCTTTCTAAATCAAATAAACCTTGATAACCTGATCCTGAGACTGTTGATACGTGGTATAAGACACTCGCTTTAAGCCAAAAGGTTTAAGGGCATTAAGCACTAAAACTGATTGAATGGTGGAACAATTTGGATTCGCAATGATGCCTTGAGTGTCATGTGAGAGTAAATCACCATTCACTTCAGGGACAATGAGTGGCACACTTGGATCCATGCGAAAGGCGGAAGAATTATCAATCACGACACATCCACTCGCTACTGCCAATGGTGCGAATTTCAAGGACACTTGTCCTCCTGCCGAAAACAAGGCATAATCAAACCCTAATTCAAAACTATGTTCATTGAGCTCTTGAACCATCAGTGGTTGTCCTTGATACATCAACGTATGTCCTGCACTCTTAGAGGAGGCAAAACAGGTTAATGATTCATAAGGAAATCCTTTTTCTTCTAAGATGGTGAGAAAGGTTGAACCCACCATTCCCGTTGCCCCTACAATGGCTATTTTCATACCATGACTCCTTCTCCAATGATGTGCGCTGGACCTTTTAAACTCCAGCCCTTAGAGGTTTGTTTCACTTCAAGTTGTCCTCCTAAAACGTGGACGTGAAGTGTGGAAGATCCTTCGTCTAAGTGATGAATCAAATAGGCACTAGCCACACTGCCTGTACCACAGGAGTAGGTCCAACCCACTCCTCGCTCATACGTTCTGACTTGAATGTTTTTTTTGATCAATGATTTTAATGAAGTTCACATTGATGTGGTGTGGAAAGAAGTCATGTGTGCATAATCGGTGAGCCAATGCATCACTGATGAGAAATGGATCATCCACTATGATCATGCCATGAAGGGTTCCCATCAACATCACATGCATGTTCATTCCTTCTAGGTTGAGTGGTTGTGTAAGATGGGTGGTTGAGCGAACATGAGGAGGACTCACTTCTTCGTGATAGGATGTAAACACCAGTTCAACATCGTGATCCTCATGCAGCGTGGACTCAATGACGCCAGCACGTGTTTCAACTTTGAAAGTAGTACCTGATAATAGTCCTTCTTTAAGACAAAACACAATGAAAGCACGATAGCCATTACCACACATGGAAGCAATGGTTCCATCCGCATTGAGATAGTTCATTTTAATGTCTGCAATCTCACTAACACTGGGATACAAGATTCCATCAGCCCCAAAGCCAAAACGACGATGACATGTTTTCTTTGCGACTTCACTAGGGTCTAAAGGTTCTTTTTTAAAACAAAGAAAGTCATTACCTGTCGCATGGATTTTTGTGAAGGAATAGCTCATAACCCAAACTCCTGTGCAATCAGTTGCACCGCCTGCAAGGTATGATCTTTACTCATGGTGTAGGAGATGGAGATCTCAGATGTGGTAATGAGTTTGTATGCAATATGATGGTCCGCAAACAATTGGAATAAGCGAGCTGCTACCCCAGATTGAGAGCGCATGCCACTTCCTACCACAGAAACTTTGGACACATGTTTATCCACATGAATGATGGCTTGTGGTTGATCTTGGGTGAGGACACGTAAGACATGTTCAAGATTGTCCAAATCATCGGATGATGCGGTGAAAGCTAAGGTCACGAATCCATCACTGCTTTGAGTTTGAGAAATCATGTCAATGTTGATGCCTTCATTGGCTAAGGTGACAAACAAATGAGCAATAAGACTCATGGATGCTGGTACATGCTGAATGTTGACTAAGACGATCTTTTCGATCACTGAGCAACCGGTTATAGGACGGTGTTCCATCATGTCCTCCTTGAGTATGAGTGTTCCTTGGGATTCAATATGGGCATGAGCGACTCTCACAATAACCCCATAATGTTGAGCAATATCAATGGAACGAGGTTCCATCACCTTTGCTCCTAAAAAAGCCATTTCTTTCATTTCATCTACACTGATGGTTTCTAGTTGTTTTGCCTGTGGGACTAGTCGAGGATCCACACCATAGATGCCGGTCACATCCGTATAGATGTCACAATGACAGCCTAGTTTTGCGGCCAAGGCAATGGCAGTGGTATCACTTCCTCCTCGACCCAAGGTGGTGATATCCCCTTGATCATTGATGCCTTGAAACCCAGCAACAACCACAATTTTTCCTTCTTCACTGTGTTTTTGAATGAGTGAGACATCAATATCATCAATTCGGTTGTTAGTGTGTAGTCCACTGGTTTTAATCTTGGCTTGAAATCCACTTAATCCAATGGCAGGGTATCCATCATCTTGTAGCATCATGCTAAGTAAAGAAATAGAGACTTGTTCGCCTGTTGACAATAAGGCATCCAGCTCACGCTTGTTTGGATTAGATGAGGCTTCTTTCGCAAGTGCAATGAGTTGATTGGTGCTTTTTCCCATCGCTGAGACAACCACCACTAAGTTAAATCCCGACTGGGCTTCTTTGATGATTTTTGAAGCAACATGTTTCATCTTCTCTAGGGTCTCTAAGGAAGAGCCCCCAAACTTTAGGACTTTGTAGTTCATACAACATCCAATCCAAGCAAATCATCAATGGTTTGTGCTTTCACAATAACGCGTGCCTCTTTCTCACTGACAAAGATGACTGCAGGTTTTAATAGCCGGTTATAATTGGAAGCCATGGAGTAATGATATGCTCCTGTAGTGAAGACCACCAAGTGTTCATTCACTTGAGGTAGTGGTAGAGCACATTCATGAATCAAAATGTCTCCTGTTTCACACGCCTTACCCGCAATGGAATACACCGCTTGTGGTTCAACTAATGGCCGTTCCAGAATTTTTGCTTCGTATTTGGCTTGATAGAGGGCAGTACGGATATGATCTGCCATGCTTCCATCCACAAACACAAATTGTTTTCCTGAATGGGTTGTTTTAGTGGCTCCAATGGAGTAAATGGTCACCCCAGCTTGGGCGACAATGCTTCTTCCTGGTTCTATGCTGACTCGTGGATAATCAAGATTAAATGCATCACAAGTGGTTTGAATGAAGTTGAGGATAGATTTAAAGTGAATTTGAATATCAAATGGATCATCTTCCTCTGTATACCTCACTCCAAAGCCACCACCAAGATTCAGATGTGAAGTTAGAATAAGGTGTTTTTCTTTAAGTTTCTTCATGAATTCCAATAACAGGTAAGCTTCCTTTTGAAAGGAGGCAGGATCAAAGATCTGTGATCCAATGTGACAATGCAAGCCACAGAAGTTAAGCAACTCATGATTGTGAATACGCTCAATCATCTCAATGGTTTCACCTGAATAGATGGACATTCCAAACTTGGAATCATGTTTGGTGGTCGAAATGTACTCATGGGTATGTGCTTCCACCCCTGGGTTCAGTCTCACTAACACATCTTGAGGATGGGTGAGACATGACATAAGCAAGTCTAGTTCATGGGGATTGTCCACCACAATGAGCCCTACTTTGTGTTTTAGAGCAGTTTGGAGTTCAAGGAGAGTTTTGTTGTTGCCATGAAAGAGGATTCTTTGCGATGGAAATCCTGCTTTGATCGCCGTCATTAATTCTCCTAATGAAACGACATCCAATGATAATCCCTCTTCTTCAATGAGTTTTACCATAGCCAAGGTAAGGAAGGCTTTAGAGGCATAAAATATTTCTGTTTGAAAAGAAGCATGCTGAAAGGAAGCTTTAAAGAGCTGTGCTTGATGTCGAATATAGCTTTCATTCATCACATACAGTGGTGTTCCATGTTCTTGAATCAAAGTCTTTAAGTCCACTTGATTCATGAGTATGGTGGAAGGAAGTAAGGTCGTAGGGTTCATAATGTCCTCCAGAACAGAAAAACCATGAGCAAAAGGCTCATGGCTTGTGAAAGCTTCCTTCTGCCCTCCCACTAACAAAGCGCATTGATTCAGTGTTGGGCACACTCAATCAACAGTCCCATGTTTATTCAACATGAGCCCAGTAAGGGTTACTTACTTCGGCGATGATCCCTCACAGGTTTGCTAATGATGCATCGCGGCCTCTTTGTTAAGGTCTTGTTTTGAGATACGATATCACGCACATGAATCTTTGTCAATGTGTGTGATTGTTTAGTAGTTTATTTTTGTGATTTTAACTTCAACATCCAATCCTGGGGTAATGTGATGCGCTTTCGCAAAGGAACCTTGATTCAAAGCTAAACCAATACGATTGAGGGAGTTGTTGTAAAGAAGTGGACTGCCTACACCGACATCATTGAATCCTCGTCCAAACACCACTTCATCATCAAAGAGCACTTTATGATGGTGTGTGATCGTGACTTTAAATTTTTCTTTCAAAATAGGGTTCAATGCTTTGAATGCATCATAAGGTATGCTTGTCCAACAACTGCCAAAACGAACATCCAAGATTTCAACACAACCTGAGCATGTGTATGATGTTTGTGTAAACGTTCCAATTGGAATGGTGATCAATTCATCTTTGGTTAAGACTTTTCCAACTTCTGTAAGACTTACTTGTCCACTGGCTAGTTTTGCCCCTAAAGCTGAATATAGATCACGTCCATCAAAGGTATAGTTGTCTTGATGGTTTTTAAGACGGTGTTTTTGAATATCAACTTCATGGATGGAGTTTATCTTTAAAAAGGAAGCAATATGCGTGGTGGTGCCATTGTTAGGTGTGACAAGTAAAGTGCCGTTTTCAAGTTCAACTACCACACTGTTACGCTGACTACCTACTCCTGGATCAACTATGCTCACAAACACACTGCCTGCAGGCCAATATTGGATGGCTTGATAAAGACGATAAGACGCCTCATGAATATTGAAAGGCTCAATATCATGAGTGTTGTGAAAGAGTTTGAGTGAAGGATCGATGCTTAATGCTACTCCAATCATGGCACTGACGGCACCATCACTTAACCCAAAGTCGGATTGCAAGATTAACGGTTGGCTCATATGATTCTCCTTAGGGTGATGGACCATTGTGGACCATAACTGATGTGATACGTTTTGATAAAGCTGGCTTGATTGAGAGCAATCGCAACACAATCCAGTTCATTATGATACAGCACACATTCATTGGGCTTCACATGACCAAAAGTTGGTGCGAAACTGGATTCGAGAATAAGTTCAAACCCCTCAGATTGGATGCATACTTCAATCATATCATTATCAGATAAATTCCATGATTTTAGCCATGCGACAGGAATGTTGCTCCATGCATTGCCAAAATTTGGATCTACGATTTC
>JAJOHZ010000049.1 GCA_021209625.1 Erysipelotrichaceae bacterium
TGCTACGTGAAGACATTTGATGCTTTAAAAGTGGCCGAAAAAACTTCACTGTGATGGATGAGGATGATCAGAAATCATTGCTTCGACAAATCAATGAAAGATTTAGGTTTTGAAAAGAATCGCTACAAACCAGCCTCTTTAGTCAACTATATCAGTGCCCAAAAGGGTGGAGATATCAGTGTTGAGCGAGCAAAGATGCTTGCGGGAACCAATGATACGTTTCAAGATTTTGCGAAAGTCTATGAACAATACATCAATGTTTGTAACACTAAGTATTTCTTGGATTTTGATGATTTACTTTTGAAAAATGTTTTAATGTTGAAAAGTTTTCCGCACGTTCGTGCTAAATGGCAGCAACGTTTTCATTACATTCACGTCGATGAATTTCAAGATGTGGATCACATTCAATATAAGATGCTACGCCTTCTAAAAAGTAAAGACAACTATGTATATGTGGTTGGAGATCCTGATCAAACCATTTACACTTGGAGAGGGGCAGATGTTAACTTCATCTTAAACTATGAGAAAGATTTCGCTCCGTGTGAAAGCATTGTTTTAAATCAAAATTATCGATCAACTAAAGCCATCCTTGATGGTGCTAATTCTCTCATCAAAAACAACACCATGCGTGTGGATAAGGATTTATTCACAGACAACGAATCAATGATTAAAATTGAGCATCATTCATTTCCTAAAGAAAGTGAACAAGCGGATTGGGTTGCTAAACGATTAAAAGAGTTTAAACAAAACGGTCAAGATTATCGTAACAGTGCGATTCTTTATCGTTCCAACTATATTTCCAGAGAAATGGAAAAAGCGTGTCGTAATCATCATATTCCTTATATGGTGTATGGAGGTCAACGCTTCTTTGATCGCATGGAAGTGAAAGACATGTTAGCCTATGCTCGCTGTGTGCTTATTCAAGATGATCTTTCATTCTTAAGAATCATTAACACACCTCGAAGAGGACTAAGTCCTAAGACCGTGGACACGCTTACTTCATTTGCCTATGAGCGTGGACTATCCTATTATGAAGCAGCGACACTGTATCGTGAGTTCACCCCCAAAGTGAATAAAGCTTTGGATCAGTTCATTCAACTAATTGAATCACTTAAACGCATGCAATCATTAGGCATTGTGACTTTTTTAGAGCACGTTTTTTCAAACAGTGGATTAAAAGCCATGCTAGAGGAAGAGAGTGAACTTGATCGCATTGAGAACGTTAAAGAACTCATGAATGATGCTAAAGAGTTCATGGAAATCTATCCTGAAGCCACATTAGATGAGTATTTGCAATTGGTTGCTTTGTATACGGATAAAAGCACCATGCTTCATCAAGATCATGTGTCACTCATGTCAGTGCATGCGGCAAAAGGACTTGAATTTGATCATGTGTTTTTAATTGAGTTTTGTGAAGGGGTGTTTCCTAACGAGCGCTCACTTTCAGAAGGGAAACATGCCTTAGAAGAAGAGCGTCGTTTAGCGTATGTGGCTATGACACGAGCTAAGAAGAAACTGTTCATCACAGACAGTGCGGGGCATTCTTTTGTCCTTAGAACGTCCTAAATCAGCTTCTCGTTTTGTGGATGAGATTGATGAATCATGCATAGAACATGTCAATATGGTGGTTCAAAAAGCACATAGCATGAATGTTAAAACAACCCATAACCATGTACCGATTCGATTGCAAGACAACATCAATATGCCATACCACATTAAAGATGAAGTGATTCATACTCAGTTTGGTGAGGGGATTGTAACGGCAATTGAAGGTGCTATCATGACCATTGCCTTTAAGTTTCCTCATGGAATTAAAAAAATGATTCCTAATCCTGCTTTAAAAGCAAAAAAGGAGATTCAATCATGAGTGTAGAACGCATTCAAACGTTAAGACAACTCCTTCATCGCTATAACCATGAGTATCATGTGTTGGATCAACCAAGCATTAGTGATGCTCAGTTTGATGCATTAATGCAAGAGTTGATTGTATTAGAAAGACAACATCCAGAAGTATTTGATCCAACTTCACCTACCCAACGGGTTGGAGGTCAAGTATTGGATGGGTTTGAGAAAGTGACTCATCAAGTGATGATGTTGTCATTAGGTAATGCCTATTCATTGGATGACTTGATTGCCTTTGATGCTCGTGTACGATCCATGATTGCACAACCTGTTTATGTGGTTGAAGCCAAGATTGATGGATTAGCAATGTCACTTCATTATGAACAAGGCAACCTCATCTTAGCAGCCACACGAGGTGATGGTGTCATTGGTGAAAATGTCACGGAAAACATTAAGACTATCTTTGATGTACCATTAAAGTTAACAAGAAACTATTCCATGGAAGTCCGTGGTGAAGTGTACATGTCCAAGCAAGCATTTGCTTCCCTTAATCAACAACAAGCCTCCTTTAATCAAAAGCTTTTTATGAATCCTCGTAATGCTGCGGCAGGTTCCATTCGTCAACTTGACCCTCAATTGGTCGCAAAACGAAAACTATCCATGTATTCATACAATTGGATGAATGCTCAAGACTTTGGAATATCCACTCATTATGATGCTTTAATGGCATTAAAGGAACTAGGATTTAAAGTCAGTGACTACACTCGTCGCTGTGCAAGCATCAATGAAGTATATGATGAAATCATGAAACTAGACGAGCAAAGGGAAACCCTTCCTTTTGAGATTGATGGTGTGGTGGTGAAAGTTGATGCCTTCAGTGATCAAGAACAGTTAGGATATACCGCAAAAACTCCTCGATGGGCTATAGCCTACAAGTTTTCTGCTCAAGAAGTGGAAACCACGTTGGAAGACATTTTCTTAACCGTGGGACGCACAGGAAAGATTACGCCTAATGCAAAGTTAACTCCTGTGATTGTTGCTCAAACCAATGTCGGCTATGCTCAACTTCATAATTTTGATTACATTGCCACAAAAGACATTCGTGTCAATGATAAGGTTATCATTCGTAAAGCAGGGGATATCATTCCTGAAGTTGTGCGTGTGAACCTTGAACATCGCCATGATCAACAACCTTATGTTTTCAATCATCGCTGTCCAGTGTGTCATGAACCCACTTTCTCTGATGTGGATGAAGTGGATGAATACTGTGTTAATCCTAACTGTGAAGCAAGGCTTGTAGAATCCATCATTCATTATGCCTCTAGAGACGCTTTAAACATCGAAGGTTTGGGTGATAAAAAAGTAGCTCAACTTGTTGAGGCAAAGTTGTTAAACAATGTGAAAGACATTTATGCCTTGAAACATAAAAAAGAAGCGATTATTGTATTAGATAAGTTTGCACAAAAAAGTGTGGATGCACTCATAGAAGCCATTGAGGTTTCAAAACAACTACCTCTTTCTAAACTCTTGTATGGCTTAGGAATACGTCATGTGGGAGCTAAAGCAGCTCAAACCTTAGCTCAACATTTTTTGAATATGGATGCATTCATGCGTGCTTCTTACGATGAGCTCATTTCAATTAAAGAAATTGGTGATGTGATGGCACGATCTTGTTTAGAAACCATGTCACATGTCTCTTTCGTTGAACTCATTGAAGCTTTAAAAGTTGAAGGAGTGAACATGAGTGAACCGGTTAAAGAAGTGAAGTCTTCATTCTTTAGTGAGAAAACAGTGGTACTCACAGGCACTTTGGAAAGTCTTTCTCGTACACAAGCCAGTGAATGGTTGAGTGAGCATGGGGCAAAAGTGAGTGGTTCTGTATCTAAAGCCACGGATATTGTGATTGCGGGCAGTGAGGCTGGATCTAAGCTCACTAAAGCCCAGTCATTGGGTGTTAGAATTATGTTTGAAGAGGAATTTAAGGAGGTGATGAATCGTGAAATTTAAATTAGGTTTGTTTTTAGTGATGTTTGCATTGTTGTTGAGCGGTTGTGCTCCAACACCGACCACCACACCTGAAGATATCATTCGACAAGAAGGTGAATATGCCATTGTTGATCAATTCACTTCCTCCGCTAATCGTGTTTATCATGGAACGTATCTTCCCATTCATCAAGCCCTTGAAGTTGGAACTCGTTTAGTTGACTTAAGCAAACAACACTTTAGTGTTGATGAGTATTATATGCAAGAAGGTGAAATCATCACCTTATCACGTTTGGGAGCATTAGTCAGACGTGAGTCTGGAACCAATCCAATTGGACTCAATCCTCCTTCAGGCTCCTTATTTCCATCAGGAAATGGTGTTGATATCACGGATGCCATTGTCGTGAGTGATGTGCTAGAAGTTAATTTTATGAAACGACGGGACAATGAATACGTTTTGGAAGGAATCTCAATCGCATTGGTACTTAATCCTAGTCAAAGTGTAGACTTGGGTCGAGTCAACATTACGCCAGAGCGATTGTATGAATATGGAAGCGATATGGGTCGTAAGTTAGAAAGCTATTTGCGCTCATTAGCAGGTGTAGGCGATATTCCTATTTACATCACCCTGTATTCCTTAGGAAGTGTAGATGCGATATTGCCGGGCAATATGATTGGTGAAGGCTTATTTTTATCTCGTTCTGGTCAATTCTCACAACTCAATGAGTCTTGGTTGCTCATTCCATCCAATGCATCAAATGAACTAGACTCCATCACTCATAATCTGTTTTTACAACTCAAAGGACAACTTCAAACCTTACTTCCTGAAGCCATTGGCGTGTTTGCGAAAGCAAGAGTCATTAATCGAAGTATTGATTTGATGCTCATTGAAGTCAACACCAATGTGAAGACCTACACTGAACTACAAGCCGTTGTTCAAGTGATCCTCAATGATATCCAAGAATTTGAAACAGATCGTATGGACTTGAAAGTTCACATTAGAAACCTTAACTCAACGTTAGTTTTAATCGAAAAGAAAGCGAATGATGATGACTTTACCATCATCTACCTTAATTAATATGAACAAAGACATGATTCTATCTTTAGCAGATGAACTCAATTTCTCTTTAAGTGAAAGTGAGGTCGTAAACATTGTGAATGAGTTTCACTCTCTTCAAGAGCTTTTAGCATTACTTGAAACCATTGATACGGAAGGGGTTAGTGAAATGGTGTATCCTTTTGAGTCACCATTACTCACACTGCGTGATGATGAAGTCACTCATGAGTTGCCACAATCTGAAGCATTAAGCAATGCATATAAAGCAAAAGAGGGCTATGTCAGTGTCCCTAAGGTGGTGAAATAATGAATGTGAATGAAGCCATTAATCGACTAAAAGCGATTCAACCCACCACCAATGCATGCGTAACCATCATTGAAGATGATGTGAAAACACACGAAGGTGTATTAAGTGATGTGCCTATTGCTTTAAAAGATAATGTGATAACCAAAGGTATTTTGACCACAGGGGGATCAAAACTACTTTCAAACTACATTCCTCCTTATAATGCCACTATTGTGGATAAGCTAAAACAAGCGGGTGGTGTCATTGTTGCGAAGACTTCGCTTGATGAATTAGGAATGGGTGGTACTGGAACTGCTTCATTCAATGGACCAGTAAGAAATCCATTTGATTTAACCCGACAAGCAGGTGGATCCTCTTCTGGTTCTGCTGTGGTTGTCGCTGCAGGGGCTGTTGATATTGCGATTGGTTCAGACACTGGAGACAGTGTTCGTAAACCTGCTTCGTATGTAGGAGTTGTAGGCACAAAACCAACCTATGGTCGTATTTCTCGCTATGGAATTATCCCTTATGCTTCATCCTTAGATCACGTGGGTTACTTCACACGTGATGTGCGCTTGGCTGCCCTCATGTGTGATGTTTTATCTGGACAAGATAAGATGGACCACACTTCATTGCCTTATCCATCAACCACGATTGCACCATCGCTTCAAGATAATGTGAAAGGCAAAGTGTATGGGGTTTTTAAAGAAGTGTTGGAGGCGATTGATCATCCTCAAACATTAAAGCATTTTGATGCGGTTTGTAGAGCATTGGAGTCTAAAGGGGCAATCATCAAAACGATTTCCATGAATGAAACCCTATTACGTACGTGTTTACCTACTTACTACATCATTGCGAATTGTGAAGCAACCGCAAATCATTCAAACCTTACAGGAGTTAATTTTGGTCTTACTCAAGAAGGTGCAGATGTGGAAACCATCATGACAAACACCAGAACGCATGGATTTGGACCACTTATTCGCAAACGTTTTGTGATTGGCAGTTATGGTCTTAAAGATGAAAATCAAGATAAATTATTTAGAAAAGCGCAAAAAGTAAGACGTTTGATTGTGGAAGAGTTTAATCGCATGTTAAATGAATGTGATGGACTTATTGCACCAGCCACGACATCCATTGCACCTTTATTAGAAGGAGCAAACATGAACGTGTTGTCCAATGCTCATTTAATAGCGGAGAATTACATGGTGTTGTCTAATTTCTCTGGAGCACCATCCATCACAGTTCCCATCATGCCTGTGGATGGATTACCTCATGGAATTAATTTAACGTGCAAGATTGAAGATGAATCCACCATGTTTCAATTAGCACTAGCCATTGAAACGTGTGTGAAGGAGGGGCTATGAAAAGAGATGTCGTCATAGGAATTGAAATTCATTGTGAGTTAAAAACCAACTCAAAAATGTTTTCAGCTTCTCGTAACAGTATCAATGACACCCCAAATATTCATGTGAACGAAATTGATTTAGGTCATCCTGGGGTCTTACCTACGCTTAATAAAAGAGCAGTGGAGCTAACACTACGAGCTTGCATGTTGACACAGTGTGAAATTGACTCATTGATTAAGTTTGATCGTAAGAATTACTATTACTCAGACCTTCCTAAAGGATTTCAAATTACTCAACAGTTTCATCCGATTGGAAAGAATGGGGTGATTGAAATTGAAGTGGATCAACAGAAAAAGCAAGTTCGCTTAGATCGCATCCACATGGAAGAAGATACTGCGAAGCAATATCATCTTGAAGATGAAACCTACATTGACTACAATCGTGCAGGGGTACCACTGATTGAAATTGTTTCAAAGCCTGACATGAGTAGTGCTAAGGAAGCCAAGGAATATGTATCAACCTTACGTAATATGCTTATTTTTGCGGATGTGACGGATGGTAAAATGGAAGAAGGATCCCTACGTTGTGATATCAATATCTCACTGAAGGAAGCTGGTTCAGTGCAGTTTGGAACTAAAGTTGAAATTAAGAACTTGAATTCATTAAACAACATTGAAAAAGCCATTGAGGCAGAGATACTTCGTCAAAATCAACTGCTTGATGCGGGAGAAAAAGTGCTCATGCAGACACGCCGTTATGATGAAACTTTGAAAACCACGGTAGCCATGCGTTCTAAAGAAAGTGCAGTAGACTATCGTTATTTTCCAGAACCGAATTTAAGACCGATTCAACTTGAACAAGCATGGATTGATTCAATTCAAGCTTCATTACCGAAAACACCACAACAATGGCTAGAACATTTAATTGAACTTGGAGCTACTGTGATTGAAGCGAACATTCTTATCAATAACAAATCGTTATTGGATTTCTTCATTGAAGCGTCAAAAGAGGTGAAAGATGTTCGTTTAGCACTCAACTGGACCATTACTGAAGTCACTTCATTAGTGAATATCATGCAAGAAAAATTATTTGAGATGGTTTCATCTCATCATTTTGCCTTGTTTTTAAATTGTATCAGTGATAAAGTCATATCAGGCAAGCAAGCCAAAGATGTGTTAAAATGGATGAGTGAAAGTGGTAAGGATGCTCAAACCTTAGTGAATGAGCATGGCCTTGTCATGGTCAGTGATGACTTAGCACTTCTTAATTGGATAGATGAAGCCATCAAAGAAAACCCACAATCCATCCTTGATTTCAAACAAGGAAAAGATCGTGCAGTAGGATTTTAGTGGGCCAAGTTATGAAGAAATCCAAAGGGCAAGCTGATCCAGCACGTTGTAACGCTTTAATTCGAGAACGTTTACTTGAACAATAAGGAGAATTATGAAAAAGATTAAGATATTTTGGCCAGGAATCACCCTCATGTTGTCACTTGCAATACTGGCTGTACCTGCTACCATTTTCTACAACATTGCGATAGAAACTCAAGAGATTGCAGGAAATCCTGTTTTCGGTGAACGCTTTAATAATGACTTAAATCCAAAAATTCAACGCAATCAAGTGAATGAACTTGAAACCACCATTGCTGGATTGGAAAGTGTGGTTGAAAGTGAAGTGAACCTACGTTCCGCAACACTTCGTATCAACATTCTTACAGACAAAAGTTTAACTGAACTTCAACTGAATGCATTAATCACTAACGTGAAGGAAGCTATATTTGCTAAATTACCTCAAAGTGATTATTTCACAGCAACCCTCACCACAAAGCAATATGATTTAGAAATTCATGTTCGTAACACTAAGGATCGTCTTGATGAGAATTATCGTTATATTATTGCTTCTAAGACGTCATTGATGTCGAGTTTCAATGTGCAAGAAGTATCCAAACCAAAGAATCCTGAGTATGTGGCAGGAATCAATGAACCAGTAACTATACCAGAAGAGGGCGATGATGAATAATCGTCCTTTTTTAAATAAGAATGATCGATTTATTGGTACATGTGTTGATATGCATCACAGTGGTTTAGGTGTGGTGAAACATGAATCCCTGGTCGTTTTAGTCAAGGATCTACTGGTAGGTGAAGAAGCGTTAATTCATGTGTTAAGAGTAGAGAAGAAACTTGCTTATGGTAAAATCATTGAACTGATTAAGCGTAGTCCATATCGTATCGAAAGCATTTGTTCTGTTTCATCCTCATGTGGAGGATGTCCTCTTATTACATTAAGTGATGAAGGACAAGCGATCATGAAAAGAAATCTTGTGCTTGATCAAGTCGCTTTTCATCAACTGGATGTTCAAGTCAATGAACTTATTTCTTCACCGCAGCGTTATCACACCCGCAATAAAGTGGCTGTTCCTGTTCAACATGATCCATTTAAGATGGGGTTTTATCGTTTAAATTCCCATGATATTGTTGAGTTCGATGTTTGTCATGTGCAAACACACACTCAAAATGAAGTACTATCAATCATCAAAGCCTATCCAAACAAAGAAGAACTTGTCTCCATAAAGCATGTGGTGCTTAAAGAAAATAGCAGTCAATCGCAAATGATTGTTGGTTTTGTTGTCAAGGATTCTCAATGCTTAAAGGAAAGTTCACTCGTTCAAATATTAGCTCAACTCCCTTATGTTAAGGGAATTGTTGCCCATATCAATGTCAGTGAAGGCAATGCCATCTTTAAGGGACATGATGAAGTACTTATGGGTGTTAATGAAATTGTAGATGAACTGCATGATCTTAAGTTTAAACTTTCTTTACAAAGCTTTTATCAAATCAATCCACATCAAACCTTACGCTTATATGAACTTGCTTTAGATTTAGCTCAATGTAGGAAAACGGATGTATTGGTTGACTTGTATTGTGGTGTAGGTAGTATCTCCTTGCTTGCTGCAAAAAGAGTTAATCATGTCATTGGGGTAGAAATTAATCCCATTGCGATCATGAATGCTAAAGAGAATCAAGAACTTAATATGATTGATAATGCTTCATTCTTTGTGGGAGATGCCAGTGAAGTCAGTGTTATCCTCAAAGAAATGAACTTAAAAGCGGATGTGTTGATCGTTGATCCACCACGCAGTGGCTTATCAGATTCTGTCATTCAACAAATCAAAGATTTAGGGATACCTAATGTAGTGTATGTATCATGCAATCCTATGACATTGTGTGCTAACTTAAAGAGCTTATCAACTCATTATTCATTCAATGAAATCACCCCGGTGGATATGTTTCCAAATACTCGTCACGTTGAGACGGTAGTATTGATGTCAAGGATAGAGAAGTAAGAGTGTAAAAACATAAGTAAACAAGGATTTCCGTGATTTGAGATCTGGCTTTAAGCTGGAAGGATAATCACGGTTTTTTATGTGAGAAATAAATCGTAATAAGATGAGAAAGGTAACTGCAATCTATCCAGTACGAGAAAGCAAAGAAACTGCGTGTTGCTGGCTATTACAGAGTTTCTACAGAAACGGAAGAGCAGAACTCCAGCTATGAGATACAGGTAGCTCATTACACAGATTTCATAAAGAAAAATACTGATGAGAGTTTGCAGGCATTTTTGCAGATGATGGTATTTCAGGCACGAACACGAAAAAGCGAGAAGAGTTTAACCGCTTGATTGATGAGTGCATGGAAGGGAACATCGATCTGGTTATTACAAAATCCATTAGTCGATTTGCCCGCAATACTCTGGATTGCCTAAAATATATTAGGCAGCTCAAAGATAAGAACATATCCGTATTTTTTGAAAAAGAGAACATCAACACCATGGATGCCAAGGGCGAGGTTTTGCTGACTATTATGGCATCTTTGGCACAACAGGAAAGCCAGAGCCTTTCACAAAACGTTGAACTTGGACTTCAATACCGATACCAACAAGGAAAGGTGCAGGTCAACCATAAACGGTTTATGGGCTACACCAAAGATGAAGATGGAAATTTAATCATTGTCCCCGAAGAAGCTGAGATTATCAAACGCATCTACCGTGAATACCTTGAAGGTCAGAGTCTAGTGGGCATTGGTCGAGGTCTTGAAAAGGATGGTATTTTAACAGCAGCGGGAAAACCAAGATGGCGACCAGAATCAGTTAAGAAGATCCTTCAAAACGAAAAAATACATCGGAGATGCCCTTCTGCAAAAGACTGTCACAGTAGATTTTCTGACCAAGAAACGAGTGAAAAAATGAAGGGCATGTTCCCCAATATTATGTTGAAAATAGCCATGAATCGATTATTCCCAAAGAATTATACTTGCAAGTTCAGGAGGAAATTCATCGAAGAAGCAATATCTACACAGGAG
>JAJOHZ010000025.1 GCA_021209625.1 Erysipelotrichaceae bacterium
GCAAAGCGATCTCTCCAAAACTTTTAAAGTTGATTGAAGGATACCCGATTAATGCTTATAAAGTGGATGTCTCAGTGTTGGAAGATATTCCTGCACAGTTGTTGATTTTTAATATTCCTACTATCATTGTGATGATTGATCAAAAGGAAGTGTTGCGTGAAGTGCGCTTTATTCAATTTGAGAATTTAGAGCGTCTTTGTGCCATTGCGTGTGAAGCATGAATGCGGTAGAAGCCATGAAAGCTCGACGCTTAGTGCGTTTTGCGTATGAACTTTATGATCTTAAACCATGGGACCATTCAGACAAAATGGGTTTAATTGCGATTCAACTTAACAATCGTAAAACCCCTTATTTTGTTGCCTTTTTGGATCATAGTGTCGTGGTCCTACCCAATGTAGCAGCGCTAGTAGGATTATTCATGAATGCTTCATTTGAAATGATGCCTTCGATTCAACGCCTTCGTTATCAACAGCATCTTCTTTGTTCATTTGTACCTTATGAAGAGGGAGATGAACCTACTTTCTCTTTGTTTACCAACAGCGAAGCCATCATCAGAGAAGACATTATCCCAATGTTTGAATCAACCATGCCTTCACTTCTTCCTGACATGATTGTGAAGAAAGAAATCGATGTGCTTGTGGATGTGTATGCCCAAAGTGTTGAAGCCATTAAAACCATATTGGATTCAGATCAAGGTATTGATTTAGAAACATACATGCATGAATGGCATTTTGATTATGATCAAAGTCGTTGGGTGTTAAGCAGTGTTGAATTACCATCTCTCATATTGATGTGCCATCACTAAGTTACACTCAAGAACAAAAGACACGCTTACTCCAACAGCCTCAACATGAGGATGTTTGGGAAATGGATGTGGCGTACACCAGTGTTATGTTAGAACAGGTGGAGCATCATCGCCAACACGCCATTCGTTTATGCATGATTACCCATCATGATGCTCCTTTAGTGTATGCTCAAGCGTTAGTGAATGTGGAAGACACGCATCAACAACTGTGTGATGAACTTGAGAAAGTCATCCTTCAGAGAGGACGTCCAAGTAAGATTATCACCCGTGATTCTATTTTGATTGATGCTTTTACACAAGTGTGTGAATCCCTTAACATTGAATTGGAAGTCAATGAGCAATTGGAAACCATTGACTTGTTTGTGCAAGAATTAGAAGACAACATGCGTTAAATAAAACAGGACAATCATCATGATTGTCCTGTTGTTTTATTGAATGGTATGAACGTGATGAGCGATGATTTCAGCGGCTTTTTTAAGTTGTTCTTTGGTATGAGCAGCACTGATCATCACGCGTAATCGGGCTGTTCCTAATGGAACAGTTGGGAACTGGATGGCACTGATGTAGACGCCATCCTTTAAACATGCTTTAGAGATGCTCACTGCTTTGGCTTCATCTTTGATTAAGATGGGAGTGATTGGAGTTTGGGTAGGAAGCAGTGTCAACTGATGTTCATGACATAGCGCTTGAAAATAGCGAGCATTCTCCCACAACTGATCCACGAGTGATTGAGAAGACTTTAATTGATGAAAGGCTTCATTAAGCGGAGCTAAGACAGCAGCAGGCAGTGCTGTTGAGAAGAGCAATGGTCGAGCATTCACAACCAAATAGTCTTTCATCACTTGTGAACAAGCCACATATCCTCCTACGACACCGAGTGCTTTAGATAATGTGCCAATGGTGAAATCCACTTGCCCACTTAAATTATAATGAGCTACCGTGCCTTTTCCATATGGACCCAAGACCCCTGAGCCATGCGCATCATCGATGTATGTTAGTGCATCATAGGTTTTGGCTAATGATACCATGGCAGGAAGATTCACCACATCTCCATCCATTGAGAAAACCCCATCGGAAATGATTAAGGCATGTCGATAAAGATGGCGATGTTCTTTAAGGAGTGATTCTAAATGGTTGAAGTCATTGTGTTTGTAGACGAATTTTTTAGACCGTGATAGGCGAACCCCATCAATGATGGAAGCATGATTGAGTTCATCTGAGAAAATCACATCTCCTTCAAGGGCGATGGCTTGAATGACTCCTGCATTGCATGCGAACCCACTTTGAAACACAATGGCTGCTTCTTCACCTTTAAACTGTGCAATGGTGGTTTCCAACGTTTCAAGCAAATCGTTGTATCCGGCAATCGTTCGCACTGCTCCAGCACCCACTCCATGCGATTGAACAGCTTCAATCGCTTTTGCTTTTAATGCAGGATGATTGGCAAAACCAAGATAATTGTTTGATGAGAGATTAATGATAGGTTGATCATTGACCATGATGATGGCATCATTTCGTCCATCGATACGAGGAGGTAGAGCATAAGAACCTTTAGCTTTTTTCTCTTCTACCCACTGTTTAAAATAGGTTTGACTCATGTTTTATCACTTACTTTCAAAACCACTTTACCACATTGCCCACTGGCCATGTATTCCATGCCGAGTTCTAGGGAAATGAATGGTAAGGTATGGGTGTGAATGATATCTAGATGGAGTGCATCACGTTTAAGATAATCTTTGATTTGATCCCATGTCTCAAACATACGTCGACCAGTGATCCCAGCAATCGTGATTCCTTTAAAGACGATGTCTTTAGAAATATCCATCATGAACGGTTGAGATGCTACACCTAACATGGCCATGTGGCCACCATCTTTAAGAAAACGAAAGGTATTTAAAATGGCTTGAGGATGACCACTCATTTCAGCCACCACATCAACTCCATATCCATGAGTCATGTCTAGAATCGTTTCTACAACGTTCACTTCATTTGCATTAAGAACCACATCGGCTTGAAGTTTCTTAGCAAGATCAAGGCGATAAGGATTCACATCGATCACAATTACTTGTTTTGCTCCATTGGCTTTCGCCACATCGATGGCCATTAATCCAATGGGACCACAACCGTTAATGACCACACTCTTTCCATAGACATTGGTAGAATTAATGGTATGAACTGCATTTCCTAACGGTTCTAACATAGACAGTTGTTCAAGAGGAACATCAAGGTCATTCATGATTAAGGCATTTTGAGCAGGAAGTGAGATGTATTGTGCGAAACATCCATCCGTATCCACCCCAATGACTTTGGTGTTCTTGCAAATATGAGCATGATTGGCTTTGCAGTGTTCACACTCTTTGCATACGAGGTGTGTTTCAGCAACCACGATATCATTGATCTTATGGGTTGTATTATGAGGACCCACTTCAATGACTTGACCAACAAATTCATGGCCCATGATGGTTGGAGGTTTGACACGGGATTGACTCCATTCATCCCACTTGTAAATGTGAAAATCGGTACCGCAAATGGATGTATACAATACTTGAATCAGGACTTCATCATCCTTCACTAATGGCATAGGTGCTTGAGTGAAGATTCCCCCGGCTTGTGGATCACGTTTTTGAAAGACTAGCATAGTTAGCTCCTTATTGTACCTTTATTTTACCATATCTAACCTGAGGAAAAGACACAAAAAATGCCTTCAATGAAGGCATGATTTTTAAGATAATTTTTCGATGGTTTCTAAGAAGACTTCAAAAGGTTGATTACCAACCAGTTCAACACTGTCATTGAACACAATCTTAGGAACTGAAGAGACATTGAATCGATTGGATAATTCATAGAATGTTTGTGCTTCGATCATTTCACCTTCAATGTTTGGATTAAGCTTCGCTAGTTTGTGGGCTTTTTCCACTGCTCCTGGGCAATGTGGACATGATAAGGTGACAAAAACTTTGATATTGACTGGTTTATTAATCGCATTAATGCGTTTTAAGTAGTCTTCAGGAATAGAGTCTTCGTGTGCATTACCCATGTCTAGTAGAGCTGGAATAAAGGAGTTAATTTCATGTCCTGCAGGAATCCCATTAAATTTAACACCATGATTCACACCTTGATGATCAAGTAAAACAAAGCTTGGTACCATTTCAATGTTGTATTGTTTGGCTAGTTCATAATCTTGATCAATATCATAATGTTTTAAGTGAATTTTATCGGATAATTCCTCCACTTCGTGAAGCAAACTGTGGGTTTCTTCACAACTGACGCATTCACCCGTTGAGGTGAAGAAGGCGATGGTGACATCATCTTTAATGTCATTAAATAGGGTGCGCAATTGATTTGCGACGTCATCATTCATTAATCTCATAAATTCCTCCTTGTTGGTTAATGTATTCGGATGCAGCTAAGGCAGCGGTTGCTCCTTGAGCTACCGCAATCACAATCTGCTTGTAGGGACTTTCACATACATCACCAGCCGCAAATAATCCAGGAAAGGATGTATGTTGGTGATGATCCACTATGACATGGTGTGTTGGTGATAGATCAACTAGGTTTTGAACCAACGCTGAATTAGGAATGTTTCCTATCTCAACAAACAAGCCATCAGCTTCAATGATTCGCTCTTCTTGGGATGATTTATCTAACACTCGAATTGAGCGCATGCGCGTATCACCTAAGACTTCAAGAATTTGTGTTTGCTTATGAACCGTAATGAGTGGGTGAGCCATCATTTGGTCTACTAACACTTTATCAGCTCTAAATTCTGATCGATGTACTACAATCACTTGACTTGCCCACTTAGCAACATCCAATGAGGCTTCCACTGCGGAGTTACCTCCACCTGCAATAATCACAGTTTTATTTTTGAAAAGCGGTGCATCACATATAGCACAATACGCTACCCCTTTATCACTGAACTCTGCTTCACCAGGAATGTCTAAGCGACGAGGGTGTGATCCTGTCGCAAGCAAGATGGTTTTTGCTTTGATTTGCTTGTTAAGTGATGTGGTAATGATAAACACATGGTTCTTCTTTTCAATCTTAGTGATGGTTATCTCTTCAAAAATAGGGATGTCGTAATGTTTAAGATGAGCAATAAAGGCTTCTGATAAACCTTCACCACTCACATCAAGGAGTCCTAGATAATTGTCTACAACTGAAGTATTAAGCAGTTGCCCACCCAAACGTTGAGTAAGGATAGCTGTCTTTAATCCTTTACGATATGCATACAGTGCTGCATTGTATCCGGCAGGTCCACCACCCAAGACTAAATGATCATAAAGTATGGAATCATCCAGTTGGGGTTGATTAACCATTGTATTCAAGTTAAATGAAAAGCTCATAACAACCTCCTTGAACTTATTATAAGGGGACACTACTTGAATATCAAGTCTCTTGCAATGATTTTTTAATTATCTTAGAGATGGTGGACTGATCTAAACCTAAGAAGAGTTCACCAATCTCTTTAAGTGAGCATAAGGTTGTTTGATAAAGATTGAGTACACACTGATCGCGAAGTGATTTGTTGTTTAAAACATCGTCGAAACTGCATTCATGATCTTTAAGGAAATCTTGAAGTTGCTCATTCACATCTTTGACATCACATTCAAAGCAATCTTCATCAAAGTATGTGAGTAAATTAAGTGGTGAACTCATCAGTTGATGGTAGACGCAGTAGGAATTGTAAGGGGATTGAGCGGGTTTATTGACGGAGTTAAGAACACTTTGAAGTTGATCTAAAGAATGAATAGGTTTACTTTTAAATCGTTGTGAAAAGAGCTTACCTTGAGGCTTCTTATAACTGGTATAAGTGATAAGTAATGAAGACATGATTTTTGAAATATTCATGTGAGGCGTTCTTACTAATAACTCAAATGAGGTATCACTGAGCAAACAGTATGCGAAGATTTCAAATTTAAATTTCTTTTTTGCTACATTAAGAAGTGCTAAAAAATGATCACGATCATCATTATCTTCAAACATGGGTAGAAGTGAGGATTGTGTCACAAATAACACGGAGGCGTTGGAGTGAGTTCGTGCTGTTCTTGGCATACTATTACTCTATAGGAAAATGGAATAGATATCAAGTGATGTCCCAAACATCATGAGCATTCTTACTTATTTTATGGTACACTATCCGCATGAAACATATAGGATGTATTTTAGCGCAAGATCTGAGTCCAGACATAGATCTTTATTTACAAGAACTAAAAGCTTTATGTGCCACGATTGGTATCGAGGTACCTTTTGTGGTGACACAAAAAAATGCGGTCACGCAAACCTGGCCTTTTAGGTCAAGGAAAACTCAAAGAGATCCAAGCAGCCCTTGATGAAAGAGTGACACATATTGTAACACTTCAAACATTATCGCCCAATGATCGCATTTTACTTCAAGAGTATTTTCCAAATCAATTGATCATGGATAAGTTTGAAGTGGTGGTTTCAATTTTTGAAAGACGAGCTTCTTCTACCTTGAGCATGTTGCAAGTGAAACTACTACGACTTCAAATGGAGTATGCTAATCTTGCGGGAAGTTATGAAAGTTTCTCCCGTGAAGGTGGGGGTGGTAAAAACAGAGGTCAAGGGGAACAACAACTTCAAATTGACCGACGTCATTTACAACGCCGCATGGGTGAAGTGCGTGATAAGATTGAAAAAGAGCATAAGAAGAACACGCTAATCAGTGATCGCAGACAAAAAAACAGCATGTACACCGTTGCTTTGGTAGGATACACCAATGCGGGTAAATCAACATTGTTGAATACGTTACTTGCACTTAATAAACCTGGAAAACCCAATAAAATGGTTGAATCAAAAAACCAGGTATTCTCTTCGCTTGATACCGCAACACGCCGTATTGAAGTGCCTTTTTATGCACCATTCTTAGTGGTGGATACCGTAGGACTGATTCATGATTGTCCTCCTGAACTGGTTGAGTCATTTAAAACGACCATGCGATCATTGGATGAGGCAGACACTGTGATAGCATTAATTGATGCTTCACGAAGCGACATGCAAGCACAACTTGAAACCATTCTGAGTTATGCTCCTGCATTAGATGAAGACAAACTGATGATTGTCTTTAATAAAAACGACTTGAATGATTTAGACACAACGCACTTAACCATCAGCGCTAAAGATCCTCAAAGTGTCATGGAGTTAGTAAGGCTGATTGATAAGCGTCAAACTCAAGGCTACATTGTGGTTAAAGGGGAGTGTGATGAAGATCAAGTGGCTCAACTGTTTCAAGAAGGAAGTGATTGTGTGATCACTAAACTGATCAAAGGAACCGACACCATGTATTGTGAAGCAAAGATTGCTCCACATCGCAAAGATTTAATGAGTTTAATCATTACGCAATCCGTTCAGCGCTCATAAACAATGCATCTTGATGAACTGTGAATGTTTGAGCTCTTTCAAAAAGTGAGTTTATCTGATATAATTAAGCATCATTAAGGAGGAAAACAATGGAATGGTCATGTAAATGTCTAGGATGTGAACATCAAATGTGCACCAATCGTGTACCCATTTTTTCATCCTTGACTAATGATGAAATGGATGCGATTCAAACACTCATTATCCAACGCACCTACAATAAAGGTGAAGTTATTTTAAAAGCGGATGAACCGATGCATGCCTTGTTTATCCTTAATGAAGGTGTTGTGAAAATCAACAAGCGTTACCAAGATAAAGAACAAATCCTTTACTTGCTTTCTGAAAACGAATTCTTTGGTGAAACCAACTTGTTTGCGCAAACCAACTCTAATATGAATGTCATTGCCTTAACAAAGACAGTGTTATGTACCATTTCAAAAGCTGATTTTGAGCGATTGGTGTTTAAATATCCTTCCATCGCTTTAAAGATGCTTGAGGAAATTACCCATCGATTAATTAAAACTCAACAACTCATTGAAAACACAGGATTTAAACCAATTGATGAGAGAATTGTGGAGATGCTGAATGAATTTGCACCAAAGTATGGTCAAAAAGCAGAAAAAGGCACGTTGATTGAACTTCCTTTGAATCGTGAAGAATTAGCCAACTACCTAGGATTAACCCGTGAAACCATCTCGCGTAAACTCGCTAAAATGGATAAAGATGGTTTAATCAAAATCATTGGACACAAGAAAATTTTATTGTATCATCATCTTAAGATGAATGATTTTTTTATGAAAGAGACCATTATGAATCAACCAGTTATCTATTGGACCAGTCGTGCACTTCGTGTTCGTGATAATCCTGCTTTAGCTTTAGCTCAGCATTTAGCTTTAAAACAAGAGCGACCACTTAAAGTGGTTTTTGTGGTATATCCTCATTTTCCTTATGCGAATCAAAGAAACATGCATTTCTTATTAACAGGTTTAAAAGAAATGCAAAGTAAACTTGCATCATTGAATATTCCACTTGAATGTGTGCTTGATGATCCATTAGAGTACTTTGAAAAAGCATGCTCATCGATGGGTGTTTTGGTGATGGATCATCATGTATTAAAACCAGTAAAAAAAGTACAGTCAAAAGTAATTGAGCTTTGTCAAAAACATCACGTTGAACATCATGTTGTCAGTGTAGCTACAGTCATTCCTGTTGAGATAGCGAGTTCAAAACTTGAATTTGCCGCCAAGACCATTCGTCCAAAAATCATGAAACAGTACAAAGAGTGGTTAGTTGAAAGTGATCCAATCATCCATCATTCATTGAACTCAAAAGGTGACATCAATGAAATTGATGTTGATTTCATTATCAAATCACATCCTCATTGGAAAGTGTTGCCTTACTCAGAACTGATTCCAGGTGAAGATGCTGGATACAAGCAACTTCATCACTTTATTCATGATGGGCTACAACGCTATGAAATTCGCAATGAAATCCCGATGAAAGCTCAATCTTATTTGTCAGCCTATCTGCATTTTGGCATGATTTCGCCCAAGGTAATGATCAAGGAAGTTGAATCTTCTCAACTACCTGCTTCAGCATTGTTTGTTGAAGAAGCATTGGTGAGACGTGAATTAGCTGAAAATTATTGTCACTATAATGAGCATTATGATTCACTCGAAGGAGCATGGCCATGGGCTAAGCAAACACTACTTGAACATGCGCATGACAAACGTGAGTATCTTTATACATTAAAAGAGTTTGAGGCAGCTCAAACTCATGATGAATTATGGAATGAATGCATGACTATGATGAAAGACAAAGGATACTTGCATTCTTATTTGCGAATGTATTGGGCAAAAATGGTGTTGTATTGGAGTGAATCCCCGCAAATAGCCATTGAAATATTAATCCATCTAAATGATACTTATTTTCTTGATGGACGTGATCCTAATGGATATACAGGTATCATGTGGAGTGTAGCAGGTGTGCATGATCGTCCTTGGTTTAATCGACCTGTCACAGGATTAATACGTGCAATGGGTAAAGAAGGAACACTAAAGAAAACGAAAATAAAGATTAAACAATCATTGCTTTGAGTTCCTGAAGCGATTGTATGACTTCTTTTTTATCATGGTATACACTTGGAATTCTTCTTTCAATGTTGGTTAAGTGATTAAACAAAGCATGTACCGTATTCCCTTCAGTGCTTACAACTGCAATGTGTTGAACAATGGAAGGTTTCATGGGTGTTATTACCGCTCCCACATGTTCTCTTACAGAAACATTGACGGTGATGTCTTTGATGCTTTCAGGTCGATGTATCAATGTGAAATGATAATTTGGAAAAGATGATAAAGTGGTGATGATGTTGTCTAGATAGACATGACATTCTTGTGTAGTCAGTTTCATTAATTTGTTTGCAAAAAATCGCCCTTCATGAAGTGTGTGATCAGAATCCAAGACTAGTTCTTTTAAAGATTTAAAGTCTATGATTTCCGAGAGATCCACACTGGCAATCATGTTTTCACGTGTCTTTAAATACTTCCTAACAATGCTCAGATAACGTTCAACCATATCAGAAGGCAAACTTTAAAGCATAGCGTTCAAACACACTGAGTGGCAAAAAGAATGGACTTGGAAAGTTATTAAACATCTTCATTTTATAATCTGTGGTTTCAGTCAATAACATTCTTTCAAGCAAACTGATTTGTGTCTCCAATGAGTAGATGGTGACAAGAGAACGACAATGTGTCATTCTTCCAAAAAACAAAGCTGATTGCATGTAGATCGAAGGTAAATCAAAGTGTAAATAACCAATTTTCTCAAACTCAGAATGTTGGGAGCATAATGAAACATAGGCAAGCGTATCTTTAATTATAAAGGTGGATTGATTTCACACTAGGGGTATTATAATGAGGGGAGTAAATGCATTCACCTTACCTAGAAACATTAACGGAAGCC
>JAJOHZ010000022.1 GCA_021209625.1 Erysipelotrichaceae bacterium
CTGGTTGTCAAAATGGCTTTGATAATGGTGGGATTGAAGGGGTATGCACTTGGCATCATGATCCATCAAACATTGAGACAACCATTCAAATCTTAGAGAAGATAGCTCATCGCTACAAAGATCATCCTGCATTATGGGGAATAGAAGCCCTGAATGAACCTCGCTGGGATATTCCCATTGAAACCATACAATCGTTTTATCTTGAAACCTATCAACGACTAAGAAAAATACTATCAATAGAACACACCTTGGTGTTTCATGATGCCTTCAGAAACACAGAGTGGGAAGTGTTCTTCACAAACCATCAGTTAGAAAATGTGATACTCGATCTTCACCTCTACCAATGTTTTGATGAGAAGTTCAATACTGCAGATATTTATTTCAACCTTAACTATGCTTTAAATGAACAAGTTCAAGTTATTGATCGTGTATCCAAGCATGTGCGTTGCATTGTGGGAGAATGGTCTTTAGGCTTACATCCTCATAATTTTGAAGGCATGGATGCTTTTAATCAACACCTTGCGTTAAGAAGCTTTGCGAGCACACAACTCATGGCGTTTGAGCGAGGGTATGGATGGGTGTTCTGGAATTATAAAATTGGTTCAGGTACTACTAATTGGAACTTCAAGAAACTAGTCGAAACAGGGGTATTACCACATGATTATTCACTTTAAACGCAGTCTGGTATTGATTCTTGGATTAACGTTACTCATTGGTTGTGCCAAAGCACCCGTCGATGTGGTGGATGAAGAAGCTGAATTAAGAGCGAAAGTGGCTCAACTCATTCAAGCAGAGCGGAATAATTTCACTTCAACTGATGCTTTAGAAATACCACTGGGTTCAGTGTTAAGTGGAGGTGGATCTCGACCTATGGATGATTCCATTGAAGGATGGAAGCGCATGGTGAGTTTCTATCAAGAACAGCTAGAGATTCCATTAATCTATGGAGTGGATGCAGTTCACGGTCACAATAATCTTAAAGGGGCAACCCTGTTTCCTCATAACATTGGTCTTGGAGCGGCGAACAATCCTGAGTTAGTCAGACAAATTGGGATAGCGACAGGCAAAGAAGTGAAAGCCACAGGGATTCATTGGAATTTCTCTCCAACCTTAGCGGTGGTTCAAGATGTTCGTTGGGGAAGAGCGTATGAGAGCTTTTCTGAAGATCCACAACGGGTGTCTGCTTTAGGACTGGCTTACATTCAAGGTCTTCAATCCACAGGAATTGCAGCCACTGCAAAACACTTCTTAGCGGATGGTGGGACTTCATTCAATACAGGATCATTGGGTTATCTTATTGATCAAGGTGATGCACAACTCAGTGAGGAAGAATTAAGACGTGTTCATTTATTCCCTTACCTAAGTGCCATCAATGAGGGTGATGTATTAACTGTGATGGTTTCCTTCAGTAGCGTTAATGGTGAGAAGATGCATGGATCTAAATACTGGATTAGTGATGTCTTAAAAGAAGAATTAGGATTTAAAGGATTAGTGATCAGTGATTGGGAAGCCATTCATCAACTGGAAGGCTCATTGTACCAACAAATCGTCACAGCCATTAATGCAGGTGTGGACTTGTTGATGCAACCCAACAACTGGAAGGACAGTGTGGATCGTTTGTATCGAGCGGTCAAAAACAATGATATTTCCATGGAGCGCATTGATGATGCGATTGCACGCATCAATTATGTAAAGGCAGAACTTGGACTGTTTGATGACTCCTTTACGCCTGAATCAGCGGATGTGGTGTATTCAGATACACATAAGCAACTGGCTAGAGAAGCGGTTTCACAATCTTTGGTGTTACTTAAAAACAATCGCAACGTGTTACCTTTAGAAAAGAATACTAAGATTCTATTGATTGGCCCAGGCAGCGATAATGCTGGTTTAGCCAATGGGGGATGGACATATTCTTGGCAAGGTGAAAGCAGCGGAGTAAACATACCTCATGCTACGACCTTGAAAATGGCTTTTGAAAGTGTTGCGAATGAACATCAAGGCATGATTACCACCGATCTTTCTAAGCTTAATGAAGTCGATGTGGTGGTGTTAGCTTTAGCCGAACTTCCATATGCGGAAGGGGTTGGGGATGCAAGAGATTTATCGTTAAGTGGACATATGATGCATCCTGATAATCAAGCCGCCATTGATTTTGCGAAGTCCATCAATAAACCGGTGATTACGATACTCACTTCAGGTCGCCCACGTGTCATTACGAATGAACTTAACGATTGGGATGCCTTTGTGATGGCATGGTTGTATGGAAGTGAAGCACAAGGCATTACGGATGTGTTGTATGGAGATAAGAATTTCAGTGGAACACTTCCAATCACATGGCCAAAAACCAGTGACACTTCCACGGTTAGTACACAAAAGGCTGATCGTGATACTTCTAATGTTTTATTTGAATATGGATTTGGATTACGATACGAATAAAAAAACAGAAGTTGCCTTCTGTTTAATTGGATGGTAGTTCTTTAAGTTTGAACGTAATGGTGGCCACTGATTTTCCTTGCATAGGAACCACAGCGGTTGAATCATTCAAATGTATCAGCGCATTTCGTTCTTGGTTGGTCATATTATAGACCACCAGTGAGACACTTTGATCCGGATTGAGGAATGCTACACTTGTAAAGTTCCCTTCTGCTTTCGAGGATTCAATCCGGATCGCATTGGTTTGAGTAAACTTACTGAAGTGAGCTAAAACAGTGTAATCCAAGTTGTAGGTCAGTTCTTTGGTTTGTTGGTTAATGGTGACCATACCTCGTACAGTGCTGCGACCAAAACCAGGAACGACTGGGCCATTGTTCTCGTCTAAGGCAAAGTTCCACATCACATAGGTTTTAGAATGATTTCTAAACACATCGATACCCGTCTTTACTGCACCTAGGAAAGCAGCTTCAAAAGGAGGAACCCATTCTCCACCAGAAGCTTCAGTGAAGTAAACATCATGATTTGGGAATTCACGTTTAACATCACTCATGGCACTTGGATGACCTCCATACACATGCCATGCGACCCCATCCACAAGCTCAGGAATCGCCTTTAACACATCAAGTGGATAGTCCTTACGATCCCAATTGTGATCGTAAGCAAGTATTTTGGTATCGAGGTTAGCTTTAGCGAATGCAGGAGCTAGACCACGACGAATGAATGAGATTTGTTGTTGAGCATTCATGCCTAATCCTGAATAGTGAACAGGCACATATAGAGGCTCATTTTGGGGGGTAATCGCATAAATGGGAATGCCTTCAGCTTCATAAGCTTGAATGAACTTAGCGAAGTATTCTCCATACACTTCATAGTATTGAGGAAGCAGTTGTCCTCCAATCCAGTGATCACTGGTTTTCATCCAACCTGGAGCACTCCAAGGACTGGCCATGACTTTAATGTCAGGATTGAGTCGTAATGCTTCTTTAAGTAAAGGAAGGATATCCACACGATCATGATCAATCGAGAATGTGGATAAAGCTTCATCCGTTTCCCCTTTAGGAACATCATTGTATGTGTAGAAGTCACGAGCAAAGTCAGATGCCCCCATCGGTTGACGAATAAAGGACAAGCCAATGCCTTCTTCTTTATCAAACAGTTTCTTCATTAAGTCTTGACGATCCGTCTCATTTAAGACTTGATTGATAAGATAAGCAGATGAATCAGTGAATGAAGCACCTGATCCTAAAATCGTTTGAAATGTTTCGTTAGGATTAACGCTAAGATCAAATCCAGTTTTAGGAGCATTAGCACGATCAAACACTAAGGCATCCTCCACTTGAGTGAAGGCAAGGGTTTGATCAATGGTGGACATGTAAACGTTGACAGGACCTTCAAAGGCATATTGCTTTTGAGGGTGAGGGGTAGGATCGATTGGGGAAGTTGGGGCACAAGCCACAAGCATACTGCTTAATCCAGCGGTTAATCCAATTTTCATGAGTTTCATTCTTACTTTCTATCCTCTAATATAGTAGGCATTTCTTTCGCTTGGTAGACACGGACATACTCCACTTCCATGGTGGTTGGCCAACCTTCTTGAGCTACACCACGTGCACCACCCCAATCACCACCGACAGCGATATTCATGATTAAATGAAATGGGATATCAAATGGCCATTGTTGGCTTGTTGGGCAAGAGAGGTACAAAGAAGGCATAAAACGGTAGACAAACTCATCATTTAAGTAAAAGCGAATTTGATCAGGAAGCCATTCTACCGTATAAGTGTTGAATGTCGTGCTCACATCATTGAGTGGTTTCGAGAACCCTTGTTGGGTTCCAATCTTATGATTGAATTTCGCAGTATGCACCGTTCCATGAATGGTGTCTGGATTTTGAACCACATACTCCATGATGTCTATTTCACCTGAATTAGGCCATTCGCCATATTGTCTAATGGTAGGAAGCATCCAAATGGCTGACCAAGAACCCAATGTATTAGGAAGCTTAGCTGAAATTTCAAATTTACCATAACGCCAATCCCCTTTATTTCGACTGACTAAGCGAGTGGAAGTGAAGGTGTTGGAATTGAATGTTTCCTCTCTTGCTTCAATAATGAGTTTCCCATCACTGACTGTGACATTATCACCTTCAGTGTAATATTGAAGTTCATTGTTTCCCCATCCATGACCACCCACATCATAGCCCCATTTGCTAGGATCGGGTTGTCCATCCACATCAAATTCATCCGACCAAACCAGTTCATAGGTCAAATCAGAGAGTTCATAGGTGTATCCCATGGATCGGCAAGGTGTCGTAGGCACTTCAACCACAGGTTCTGGTGCGCATGCTGACAAAGAAAGAAGTAATATTATGGGTAGTGTCTTTTTCATAGGTCATCCTCTTTGAGACCATTATACACGGATTATAAAACAAAGAAAACGTTTTCATTGAGGATAAGTCAATGAAATAGAGAGAATAAATAAGGAGAAATCATGAGTGTGAATCAACATCGTTTAGAAGGATTTGCCCAGTTTGGGCGCAAAGTAGCAGCTGAAGGAGCGGTATTGCTTAAGAATGAACATTCAACCCTACCAATCCTAAAAGATGAAAGAGTGGCTGTGTTTGGACGTATCCAAAACAGCTACTACAAATCAGGTACAGGCTCTGGAGGGCTTGTGAATGTCGATTACACCATCAGTATTTTAGATGGATTAAAGGCAAGTAACATTGCGAAAGTGGATGAAGATCTTGTTTCGATTTATGAAGCTTGGACTCAAAATCATCCCTTTGAAAAAGGAGCGGGTTGGGGACAAGAGCCATGGTCTCAAGTAGAAATGGAAGTGTCTGATGAGTTGGTATCACAAGTAGCACAACGCAATGATGTGGCTGTCATCATCATTGGACGTACTGCAGGAGAAGACCAAGATGCTCGTAAGGAAGCAGGCAGTTACTTGTTGACCTCCATTGAAGAAGATTTAATTTCAAAAGTAAGCAAACAGTTTAAACGTTGTGTCGTGGTGCTTAATGTTGGTAACATCATTGACATGAAATGGGTTGAACAATACAACGTGCCTTCTGTGCTTTATGTTTGGCAAGGAGGAATGGAAGGGGGAGGAGCTGTTGCGGACGTCCTTTGTGGTGTTGTGACACCAAGTGGTAAACTAAGCAATACCATTCCCATTGATTTAGAAGATGTGTATTCAACTCAACACTTTGGCCGTAAGGACTACAATTTCTACCAAGAAGACATTTATGTGGGTTATCGCTATTTTGAGACATTTGCTTATGATCGTGTTCTTTATCCATTTGGCTTTGGATTATCGTACACATCCTTTGAACTTAAAACACAACGCGTCACTTTAGATGAACAACTCATGAGTTTTGAAGTGAGTGTCACTAATACAGGATCGGTATCAGGACAAGAAGTCATTCAAATCTATGTGGAAGCTCCACAAGGTAAATTAGGTAAGTCCCTTCGCTCATTGGTTGCCTTTAAAAAAAACCAATGTGCTTGAGCCAACACAAACCCAATCCTTAACCTTAGTGGTGGATTTAAAAGATTGTGCTTCCTATGATGATGTTGGGGTTGTACAAGCCTTTGCATTTGTGTTAGAGGAAGGTGTTTATCGCTTCCATGTTGGTAACAGCGTTCGTCACACTCATGTAGCCTATGAGTTAAACTTAGATAATGTGGTTGTGCTTGAACAACTTGAATCAGCTTGTGCACCAGTGACCCCATTTAAACGAATTAAACCACACTTTGAAAACAGCCAAGTTCAACTTATTTTAGAAGATGTTCCATTAAGAAACTACGATTTAAACCAAAGAATCGCTACCCATCGTCCTCAATCCATTGAACCTACACAAGATCGTGGCTTTAAACTGGTTGATGTGGCTTCAGGTAAGGTAAGCATGGATGATTTCATTGCTCAGTTCAGTGATCATGATTTAGCATGCTTAGTGCGTGGTGAAGGCATGAGCAGTCCTAAAGTTACACCTGGTGTAGCTTCAGCGTTTGGTGGAGTAACACAAAATTTACTAGGATTTGGATTGCCTTTAGCGGCATGTTCAGATGGTCCATCTGGAATTCGTATGGACAATGGTGCGATTGCGACATCCCTACCTAATGGAACATGCTTGGCATGTACGTGGAATCAACCTTTAGTCGAAGACTTATATGTGTTAGAAGGTAAAGAACTCATTCTTAATAAGATTGACTTCCTTCTTGGTCCTGGTATTAACATTCATCGTAATCCACTCAATGGACGTAACTTTGAATATTTCTCAGAAGATCCTTTCTTAACAGGATCCATGGCTGTTGCACAAATGAAAGGCATGCACAGTGTAGGCGCAAGTGGCACACTCAAACACTTTGCTGCCAATAACCAAGAAACAGCACGTCACTTCATTGATTGCATTGTATCAGAGCGTGCGTTGCGTGAGATTTATCTTAAGGGTTATGAAATGGCTGTAAAACAAGGTCAATCACGTTCAATCATGACCTCATACAGTGCGGTGAATGGCATTTGGGCTGCAAGCAACTATGACCTTAATACAACCATTCTTCGTGATCAGTGGGGCTTTGATGGCTTTGTGATGACAGACTGGTGGGCTAAGTTGAATGATGAAGGTGAAGAAGCCACAGTACGCAACACAAAAGCCATGATTCGTGCACAAAACGATATTTATATGGTTGTGGAAAATGCTGAAGAAAACAGTCTAAATGACAATACACTTGAAGCCTTAGAAGCAGGATTACTCACTCGAGGTGAATTACAACGTTGTGCTAAGAACATTCTTAAAGTCATTCTTAAGAGTGAAGCCTTTGCTCGTTTACAACGTGGTGAGACTGATTTAGTTAAACTTGCGAAGGAATTCAATGAAGTACTCACTAACTTGGTGAAGATCGATGGCCATGGATTATTATCCTTTGATGGATCAGACACATCACAAGGTAGTAAGAAAAACTTTAACCTTGATGTGCAAGAAGCCGGAACGTATGTCTTTGCCTTCGCAATGAGTTCAACCTTAAATCCATTAGCGCAAATTCCACTCAATGTAAGTTTAAATGATGAATTTGTGGCAACCTTTGTTTTCAATGGAACCGATGGTGTTTGGACGACGAAAGAAAAAGAATTTGTTCTTCCTCAAGGACCTGTGAAGTTAACTTTCAACTTCCCACAAAATGGTCTTCAGTTCCAACAACTTCATGTGACTAAGAAGTAACTGATATTCTCAAGACTTGGAAAACACCAAGTCTTTTCTTTTACGTGAAGAATAGTTATAAGAAAAAACTTCCTTTATGGAAGTTTTATTGTTTTCGAGTACTGTTTCTGATGACAAGATGTGGATTGTATTCTTTTTCAAAAGGTGTCGTCACAATGCCTTCAACATAATCGATGAGAGCACTGACCCCTTCTTCAGCCATGGATTTCATGGGTTGATGTACTGTAGATAAAGATGGAACCAACATAGAAGCAAAACGAATATCATCAAAGCCAATAATGGAGACATCTTGTCCAATACTAAAGCCTGCTTCTGCAATGCTTTGATAAGCTCCAATGGCCATCATGTCATTTGCCGCAAATAAAGCATCACATCCAAGGGCAAGACATTCCTTAGCTTTCTCAGTTCCTGAGTAGTAGCAATAATTGCTTTCAGTAATGTGATACTGATCTTGTGTGAATCCAGCTTCATTGATGGCTTTCATGAAACCTTCAAGGCGCATTTGACTAAACGAAACGTCTAAAGGACCACTCATGTATCCAATCTTCTTGTGGCCAATGTCAATGAGATGTTTGGTTGCTAAATAAGCTCCTAGGATTTCATTGGTATATAAGTTGAAAACAGATTCTCCTTTAATATTTCGACACATACATAATGTGGGCATTTTGTATTTGCTGACATAATGTTGGAGTTGCTTTGTGCCTTCTTCAAAATTAAGTGATGCGCGAAGCACAATGGTTGCATCAAAACGTCTAGAAATAAAAGTCTTATAGTTACTGAGTTCTTCTAATGCGTCGTCTTCTGAATTCACTAAAACGACGGTATATCCCCTATGTTTCGCTACTTTTTCAACTGCGTTAATGAAGTCTAGAAAGAAAACGTTATTGACGTCTGGAACAAGTAATCCAATGATACGTGTTCGCTTAGTCACTAACGATTGCGCAAAGGTATTAGGTATGTAATTCATACTCTTCGCGGTTTCCAATACACGATTAACGGTAGCTGATGAGAAGCGATGTGGACGATTAGAAAGAACAATTGAAACTGTCGCAACGCTTACGTTGCACGCTTTTGCAATGTCTTTTAAAGTTATCATCCTGATCTCCTTAAACAATTGTATCAAATTGTGAAAATAACACAATTTTCATTCACACTTATACGTGTTATTTTCAACATTTTTATACGATTTAGTTTATAATTCACACTATAGAGATGATTTTTACTCAATAAGGGGCAAAGATGATAGTACAAAAGACATCCAAGATTGCTTTTATGAGTTTAGGTGTTGTGATTAATATAGTGCTTGCTCAAGTGCCAATGCACTTAAAACTTCCTTTTTTCTTGATGTGATTGGTACAATTGTCATAAGTGCATTGGCAGGGCCTTGGATAGGTGCACTCACAGGGCTTGTCACCAATTTTGTACTAGGACTACAAAACCCCATATGGATACCTTATGCATTGGTGCAAATCAGCATTGGTTTAAGTGTGGGTTTCTTGGCTCAAAAAGGAGCCTTTAAATCATATGGTGGATTAGCACTTGTGGCTTTTGTGGTGTGGTTGGTTTCACAACTTACCGCTATTCCAATCACCATTGTTATTTTCGGAGGAACCTCAGGATCAGGTTCAAGTTTCATCACATTGTATTTATTGGCGGTAGGTCAACGACTTTGGGAAGCTGTTTTAACCACCACATTAATCACTGAGTCGGTGGATAAAATCATCTCGGTCATCATAGCCTATGGTTTAATCCATGCACTGCCACAACGATTACGAAGCCAGACACCCTTAGGTCACTTATACTCTCAACACAATGATTGAACTCAACGTTCTTAGACAGGATACTGAATTGATGAATTTTCATGCATTGCATCCAAAAACAAAACTCACCCTACTTTTAACATTGTATGGTTTAAGTTTTATTTATCCTTCATGGTTTGTGTATGTTTTTACTATTCCAGTGTTATTTCTGCTTCACTTAACACATAACACGCTCAAGACTTGGAGCTTGTCTTTATTCATTGTCTTGCCTTACATTGGAATGTTAGTGCTTATTAATGGCATTCTTGTTCCTACTACTCAAGATGGTTGGTTTCAGTTCTATTCATTTGCTTTAAGCCAAAAAAGCATTCAAGTCACGCTTGAGCAAACTAAAAGTGTTGTCAGTTTGGTGTTTATCTTACTTACGCTTTTTAAACATACACCACGAAGAGTTACATTATCTTCGTTTCAGTCATCATGGGTGAAAATGGTGCTTGTTTTAGGCCTTCTCATTCTCAATTCATTGAAGGAAGCATCAAACGCACTTCAAGAAATGACCTTCATCCAACTAACCCGCACAAGTAAACCACGCTATTCTTTTTTTGATCGCATTAAAGGGTTGTTGCCTTTGATGATGTCCATCTTGAATCAACAAATGATGATGAGTCAACAAAGACAACTCTCCTATGCCTTAAGAGGGTTTCAACTCAATCAAGTCAATGCTTCTAATCATAACGTTTCTACTCCTCAAAGAAGAATCATTACAATCACGATTGTGCTACTCTTGGTGTTACTTGGAATGGAGGGCTTATCATGGATTTAATTACTCTAAATCAAGTCTTCGTCACCTATCAAGGCAGCAATCAACCCGCACTCAAGAAGCTATCATTCACGATTTTTCAAGGAAGATGTGTTTTAATTCAAAGCGAAAGTGGTCATGGAAAAACCACTTTAGGGTATGTGCTTCAAGGGGTCTTTCCTTCTCTTATCCAAGGGAAGATTGAAGGATCAATCCAATATAATCCCAATGTGATTAAGCAACCGTTTCGTGATATTGGGATGTGTTTTAAAGATTCTAATCATCACCTATCCATGATTAAAGAGTGTGTTTATGATGAACTTGCCTTTGTGTGTGAGAATCATGGTTTGGCGCAAGACGAGATATCGTTTCGTGTGAAGACCATCGCAAGACTGTGCCATTTAGAACATGTTCTTCAAAAAGAACCTCAAAGTTTAACCATGAATGAGAAACAACGACTCTCTATAGGAGCTTTACTGTGTTTCGATGTGGATGTGCTTATCTTTGATGAACCCATGATTCATTTTGATGCTATTTATAAGAAATGGTTTCATCATTTATTAGATGATTTAAAGAAACAAGGTAAAACGATCATCTTACTTGACCATCATGTAGAGCACTACGAAACGTTGGTGGATGATGTCATTGTGTTGCATGAAGGGGGTGTGGTTTACTCAGGCCCCATCAAGCAAGGATGGACTTTCATGACACTTGCTTCCACTGCTTATGAAAGGCTAACAAAAGTTCATGCTCATACAGGAGCACCAATAAGGAACCTACATCAAGTGCTTAAGCGTTCAAAGGAAAAGAGCATGTTTAAAATAAACAATCTGCTTCTTCAAAATGATTACTCCATGTTAAGCATCGAATCGATGGAAGCTTCTGCATCCTCTTGTATCGGTGTGTTAGGAAAAAGTGGAAGTGGGAAAACACGATTACTTAAATGCATTGCAGGCAAGATCAAACCACAAAATGGCAACATCTTTATCAAGGATCAGTTACTTAACGATTTTACTGTTGCACAACGCAGTCGTTGGATCACTTCTTTGTTTTCGAGTCCTTATCAGTTTATGACTTCCAGTGTAGAGAAAGAAATCTGTTATGGATTAAGTTCTCATTCTATAAAGGAAGATAGCTTGAATGAAATACTTAAACTATGCCAACTCAAACACGTAAGACATCTTCATCCGATGGATTGTTCAAGTTCAATTCAGAAAAGAATGTTAATGGCCATAGCATGTCTAAGAGATGCACAGCTTGTATTAATGGATCATTTGGACGCAGGTTTAGATCATATGAGCACGAGCATTCTAATAAATGTGGTGAATTTCTTGAAAAGACAAGGTAAACCATTATTATGGTATCTCACGACATTGATTTGATTGCACTCTGTTGTGAACAAGTACTCGTTTGTGATTCAAAAGCTTCCTTTGTAGGAAGCATGAAGCATTTATGTGAACATCCGTTTCTTTTAGATGATCATGGATTGCAACTCCCAACAGTGACACAATTGAGTCAAGCACTGGACTTACCACTTTGCACAACACCTCAGGAATGGAATGATTTATGGATAGAAAAATGATTTTTGGCATCTTTATTGCCTTATGGATACAATTCATCGCAACCGTTGAAATGAGCATTGTGATGCCATTAGCTCCGGTGATTGCACTGGCATACAATGTTTCTTCAGCCAATGCGATTTTATTGAACATTGGATTTGCCTTGTTTGGTGTGCTTGCGCCCTTACTTGGATACAATGGGGATAAATATGGAATTAAGAAAATGCTTTTAGGAGCATTGTCTTTCTTTGTGTTAGGATCCATGTTAGTGGCCAGTGTGAACACCATCACAGGATATGTTCTAGGTCGATCTTTATTGGGATTAGCCTTCTTCACAATCCTAGGAATGAGTCAAAGCTATATCATTCAAACAGCACCACACCTTAAAGGTCCTTTAAGTGGGTTACATCGTATAGTCTTCGCTTTAGGCGTATTTGCTTCACCTTGGCTTGGACAAGTCTTGGTTGAGTCGGGATCACTTCAACTCCTCTATAACATCTTAACCATCACAGGAATCATAACCTTATCTCTTACAAGTTTTATCCCAGAAATTCAAGATAAAACCACCAGTCGTTCCATCAAAGATCTACTACATACGTTAAATCAAACTGTGGTGATTGGCTGGTTGATTGCGGTTTTCCTTTATGCTTTACCCGCGATTTTCTTCTTTAATTATTTGAGCATTTACCTTAATGATTTAGGATGGAGTGGCTCTGCTATCACAACTCAGTATACGTTAGGGGCATTAGGCAGTGTGCTAGGTGGTTTACTTATTGTCTTTATCACCGCAAAGTTTAAACTATCAACCTTACTTAAACTCTTTGTGTGGTTACCTGCCATCATCTTAGCCCTCTTTATTACTCAAGATGTCGGTTATTATCCCATCCTAGGCTTATCCTTTGGATTATTCTTTGATGCGACGTGGGGGATGGCATTTCCTTATGCGAGTACTTTAGTTCCTCACTATGCAGCCACTTTCTTAACCTTGATTTCACTGGTGATGGCTTTCACCAATGTGGTCACAACTCTGAGTGGTTCATGGGTGTATCAAATGGGAGGATTCTCACTCATGATATGGTTGTGTGTCATCGGTGGACTCTTAGGAGCTTTGATTCAATTCATTATCATAAAACAAAAAAAGCGCGTGAGCGCTTTTCTTATTCAACAGTAACTGATTTCGCAAGATTGCGAGGTTTGTCCACATCACAACCACGAAGGACGGCAGTGTAGTAAGCAAAGAGTTGCGTGATGATGATACTGACAAATGGCATGACCCAATCTTCAAGAGTTGGAAGGTTAAGGACTTCATCATACACATCCTCAGATAATGGGGTATTCTCTTTTTTAATGACTAAGACTTTAGCTTTACGAGCTTTAACTTCTTTGATGTTTGAAATGGTTTTCTCAACAATGCTGTCCACTGTCGCAATTGCAATCACAGGCACATCATCCGTAATGAGTGAGATGGTACCGTGCTTAAGTTCTCCAGCAGGATACGCCTCTGAGTGAACGTAGGAGATTTCTTTGAGTTTCAATGAACTCTCTAATGCGACATGATAATCTAAACCTCGACCAATGAAGAATAAACTACGTGCATTCATGAATAAGGAAGCATGATGTTGAACTTCATCCTTCTTATCAATCATTGGCTGTATGTGTTGAGCGACATTCAGTAACGTTTTCACATTAGCTTTAACTTCATCTAATGTTAAGGTTTCTTTGTATTGTGCAGCATAGAGTGATAATGCAGCTAGTAAAGCAGATTGAACAAAGTAAGCTTTCGTACTTGCAACCGCAATTTCTAATCCTGCGTGAGTCATTAAGACAATATCAGCTTCACGAGCAATGGATGAACCCACCACATTCACAATCGCCATGGTTTTAATGCCTTTTGATTTAGCTAAGCGAAGAGCAGCTAAAGAATCGGCCGTTTCACCAGACTGAGAAATGATGAGGACTAGTTCATTAGGGAGTAACAATGGATCACGATATCTGAATTCAGAAGCCACATCCACATCGACACTAATACGTGCAAATTTTTCAAAATAGTATTTACCAAGCATCCCTGCATGCATGGCGGTTCCACAGGCAACCACATGGATTTTTGAGACATTGTTGAAGAATCCATGAGGGATTTTCTCTCCAGTGAAATCAAAGAGATCCCCTTGAAGTCTAGGATTCAATGTTTTTAAGAAAGCAGCAGGTTGTTCATGAATTTCTTTCAACATGAAATGAGGGTAACCCTCTTTCTCAGCCGTTTGTTCATCCCAGTCTGCAACATTGATGGTTTTAGTTAAAACTTCTTTGTCTTTGTTTAGTACTACCACATCATTACGAGTGACAATCGCAATCTCATCGTGTTCTAAAAGCATATAACGCTTAGTGTATTTAAGTAATGCGGTCATGTCTGAAGCGATAAAGTTTTCTTCTTCTCCTAAACCAATCAGTAATGGAGAATCATGACGAATCGCATACAGTGTTTCTGGATGATCCACAAACATCATGCCTAATGCATACGATCCACGAATCTTCTCAAGCACTTTGAGAATGGCTTGAATAGGATCTCCCTTTTTGAACATAATAGTAATCCAATAACTTCGCAACAGCTTCAGTGTCTGTTTCTGATTCAAAGGTATAACCTTTACGAATCATGCGTTCTTTAATCGCAGCATAGTTTTCTATAATACCATTATGAACCAATGAAATGCGTGCACTGCCATGGGGATGAGAGTTAATATCACTTGGCTCACCGTGAGTGGCCCAGCGTGTATGTCCAATTCCAACATGAGATGTTTTATAGTTGGTAAAGTCGACTTTCTTAACCATGTCCGCAATGCGACCTTTGGTTTTTTCAGTTAATATCGTATTTTCTCTAAATAAGGAAAGACCAACGGAGTCATATCCTCTGTATTCTAATTTTGATAATCCATTAATGAGTACATCACTGGCCTGTCTATGACCGATGTAACCTACAATTCCACACATGAAAAAATGTCCTTTCTTTGCATTGCCCTATGATGTTGTGGGTTTGACCACGGGCTATCGAGTATGCTACCCGAAGAGGCATCCGCCGAATTTTCGATACTCCTCTTACCTCGTCACTAGTTTAGTCTGGCGCTTGATTTAATTGTATATGTTAGGGGCTCCTTTCGTATGTTAAGAATATCACAATATCTTACTTCTAGCAATGATGCTTAAACGTGTAACCGAACATAAAAAACAAGACTTTCAGGGATTCAGAACACAAAAATGTTTTACATCACTCAAAAATTGTGTATAATTTATAAGCACTGCACCAGTGGCGGAATTGGCAGACGCGCACGCTTGAGGGGCGTGTGGGAGACCGTATGGGTTCGAGTCCCATCTGGTGCACCATATGATTCAACAAAGCTCACTTCAATGAAGTGAGTTTTTTTATTCCATTCAACTCTTTGAATGAATAGAAGGAACTTTGTGCTAAGATTAAATCATGAAGACATCACCTCAAGTCAAAAAAATCATACGTCAAAGTCTAAAACTCACACGAATCAAACAACGTTTTTTAAATGAAAAGAATGCTTATCGATACATGCATCAGTATGGTCAACACACCATTCAACGAAAGATCATCAACATGAAGCATCTTAAGTCATTCGTTAAACTTGAGAATGTTGAGACACTTCCTGTTATTCAACTCACATCAAACATTCAAAACAATCACATCATTATCTATCTTCATGGAGGAGCTTTTGTTGAAGGGTGTACATCGTTTCATCTGAAGTTCATGGATCAGCTTGTTCAATCAACAAACATAACTTTAATTTGTCCACATTATGCACGGCTTCCTTTTTCAAATGCAAAACACACATTACATGAACTTAATCTTATGATAAAACAAGTGATTGAATTAAACCCACTGTCTATTTCTTTAGTAGCTGATTCAGCCGGAGCATGGCTTGCGCTATCACTGGCTCAAATCATGAGAGATCAATATCGTACGATGCCTGCTCATTTATTCTTACTTTCGCCGTGGCTTGATCTCACAATGAATAAAGTTGATCCAGATTTAGAACATAGGGATGTGATATTAAGATATGAAGGACTTCGATACTTAGGACAACAATTCAATCCTAATCAAAATGTTGGATATCAACTCAATGATTCACTTCATCACTTAGGTCAAATCCATCTTTTTTCAACTAATGATGAATTGTTTTATGATCAAGTCATGGCATTTCAAACACAAGCCAACAAAGAAAACATCACCATTAATGTTCACATTGATGAAGCACTCTTTCATGATTACATGTTGTTTCCACTACCTGAATCAAAAGAGATTTTAAGAAATATCATTCAAGAACTAAGAACACTCACTGAGAAGTGAGTGTTCTTATTTTAACGTTTTTTACGTAGGGCGGTAAAAATCCATAAACCAATGAGATAGAGCACACCAGCAGCAGCTAAGATCATTGCATTCACCATAAAGATGAGATCATCCCAACCATTAGTGTTGGGGCCTACAAAGGACCAGAAGGCCGCAAGTGCAGCTAATGCAAATAAGATGTAAGCTCCATAAATCAGCTTAGTCACTTTAAACTTGGAAACGACGAAGACGATCAGTGCAGTAATGAAGCCAAAGGCTAATGCTAATCCTAAAATTCGAAAAGTTGTATCCATGTGTGATTCCTTTCTTAGCCTTTGATAAGGCGTTTAACCACAAACCAAGTTAATCCATATCCAAAGAGTGCAGCTGTTGATAAGACCACCATAATGGTGTATCCGATCCCAGCGTAGACATTGTCAGGATCAAAGGTAAATAACATAATGAAGAAGAACAATATGACACTTGCGATGATAAACACGCCACTCATTAAACTGAGTTTGAAACGTTTATTTAACGCATAGTTTAATCCAAAGAGAATTGCACCAACCACGCCGCTAATCGATAAAGGCAGTAATAGTTCCATAAGGACCTCCATGAAAGGGATTCATTCCCTTTACACTTTGAATTGTACCATATTATATAATACAGTCAAGACATTTAATACAAAAAAACAATTTTTTTGTGATTTTTCTTTAATTTTGATTAAAAAATGCGATTTTTTTTGATATTTTCACAATTTTGGACTAAATTAAAGGAGAATAAACAAAAAAATTAAGAGCAAGCTCTTAATTATTTCTTTAAAACTCCTTTAACTAACACCCAAGTAAGCACGTATCCAAGTAAAACAAAGACGGATAGAATAAGCATAACGAGGAAGCCTAAAGAGGCGAATGAGTTAGTCTCATTAGGATAATAGATCATAATGAAGAATCCCATGATAAACACCGAGATGATGTACACACCAATAACATAATCTAGTTTAAACTTTCGATTCAAAAGATAAAAACCCCCAAAAAGCAATGATCCAATAAGAAAACTAATCAAACTAGGTAGTGGCATACAACCTCCTTAATGAACATGATTATTTTTATTGTATCGGAAATGTAGGGGTGTGAATAGGGTTAAAGCACAAAAGCACTTAAGAGTTGTGAGAAGAAGTCAATTCCTTTCTCAAATGAGGTTAAAGATAAGCGTTCATCATCCGCATGAACAGTGTGTTTATCTTCTTTCATACTATCAAATGGACAAACGCGAAAGACATGATCACTGATATCATGCATATAGCGAGCATCCGTGGCTGCAATCATGAGTGCAGGAACCACCAATTTCATGTGTGGATATACTTTCTTTAAGGTGGAGGAAACCATATCGAAGACACCATCGTTTAAAATTGAAATCTTGGTTGGTTCATTCGCAAAGTCTGACTTTAAAACAACTCGTGATCCTTTGTGTTGATTAAGGGTTTGAAAAACATCTTGACTGCTTTGATGAGGGGCTATTCTGACGTTCAGATTAATCCAACCTTGTTGAGGCAAAACATTCATGGAGGATGACCCTCCACTCATTGTGGTTACCGCGGTTGTTCGAATATGAGCTGCTAATTTACGATCTTTTAAAAACGATTGGAAAATAAAAGGTTTAAACAAGGTTGGAAATGTATAATACAAAGAATATGGAAAGGATGCAAAAGGAGCACATCGCTTCAGCATCTCTTTCACAGCAGGATTAAGATAAGGCTTAAATTTATGTGTTTCTACATATACCCCTAACTGCATGGGTTCAACTAACGCACTTTGATTTGGAGGAGTGGAAGAATGACCACCTGCATCATTCACCATGGCTATAATATCCATGTAACCTTTTTCACCTATCCCAATCACATGGATATCTTCACTCACATGCAGGTGTTTTTGATCAAGAAAATCTCCACCTTCATCAATGACACAATGCAAATGAACTCCTTGATTCTTTAAGTGCATCATCATGGCTTCTGCACCAGAATCATGTTCATCACTTCCTGTTTCTTCATTATGACCCATCATAATATATAGGTCTTGAAGAAGTGGCGTGTTAGATTCAAGCAGTTGCTCAACGGATTCAAACACCGCGATAAGATGACCCTTCATATCAAGAGCACCACGTCCATAAATGTAGTTATCTTGAATGTGTCCTTCAAATGGTGGAACACTCCATGTCTTAGATACAGGAACCACATCATAATGACCCATTAAAGCTAAAGGCTTATCAGAATATTTACCTTTAAGATGAAACAGATAAGTGTGCTTATGAAAGGTGAATATCTGAGCATGAGAGAAAATTAGTGGATAATGAGAAGAAAGTGCATTTACACATCCTTCAAAGATCGCGTCATCCATTAAAGAGCGATTAGAATATGAGATAGTAGGATAAGAGAGGATAGCCTTTAAAGCAGAGACTGAACGTTTCATAGTGTCATTTCCATTCATAATAATGAGATAAGTTTATAGAATTCATTCATAAGATACAAGATAAAAAAAATGAACTTTTGGTAAACTTGTGTTATTAAGACAGTTCTTATATAATACAACCTGAAATAATGAGGTAAGGTATGTTTAATGAATTATTTGGACTAGGATTTTTACTCATTCACTTTAGTTTAGTGATGATTTCGTATAAGCTTTTTGGAAAACTGGGTCTTTTTGTATGGATTGGGGTGGCTTCTGTCTTAGCAAACATCCAAGTGCTTCAAGGGGTACAATTATTATCCTTACAAGCCACATTAGGAAACACCTTGTATGGCTCGATCTTTCTTGCGACAGATATTCTTGTGGAAAAGTATGGAAAGAAAAGTGCTCAAACTTCCGTCTACATTGGTTTCTTCTCCATTATTGTCTTCATGATTACGATGAACTTAGCATTATTCTTTATCCCACTCAATGATGAGTTTGCGCTCATGGTTCATGATGCATTCAAACTTATCTTTGGATTTTCGTTTCGCATTGTATTAGGAAGTCTAGTTGCTTACTTTGTCTCACAATCCATAGACATCAAACTCTATTCCTGGATTCGTTCAAAATTTCCATCAGATCACATGCTTTGGTTAAGAAACAATGCATCAACACTTATATCTCAATGGATTGATACTGCCATATTCGTAATCATTGCTTTCTATGGTACTTCCTATTCCTTGATTCAAATCATGATCACCACGTATGTGCTTAAAGCCATCATCGCCTTGTTGGATACTCCCTTTGTGTATCTTGCGAAGCGAATCACTCCTGGTGTTTTAACTGAATAAGACGAAAGTCTTATTTTCTTTTCTTTGAAAAAGCGTATAATCGTACTCAAGGAGATAAGTATGAACTCATTAATTAATCAAGCACAGAAATACTACCCAGCCATAAAAGCATTAAGACATGCAATCCATGAAGAACCTGAATTAGGGTTTGAAGAATTCAAAACAGCTGAAAAGGTAAAGACCTTTTTAGATTCAATAGGAGTTGAGTATGTGGATGGGGTTGCGAAAACAGGTCTTATCGTAACAATCAAAGGAAAGTTTCCAGGTAAGACCATTCTTTTAAGAGCAGACATGGATGCTTTAGCCATGGATGAAGATCCTCAACATGCATTAAAATCAAAAATCAAAGGAAAAATGCATGCGTGTGGTCATGATGGACACACTGCAGGATTATGCTTAGCAGCTGCCTTACTTCATGAGAATAAAGCGTTACTTCATGGGGAAGTCAGACTCATGTTTCAACCTGCAGAAGAAACCTTAGGTGGAGCACAACCCATGATTGAAGCTGGTGTGACTCAAGGTGTAGATATGGCCTTTGGAGCTCATTTATGGGGTTCACTTGAAGAGAACCATGTTCAAGTGAAAGTTGGAGCCATGATGGCTGCTCCCGATGCATTCAAACTTGTCGTTAAAGGAAAAGGAGGTCATGGAGCAATGCCTCACATGTGCATTGATCCGATTGTGATCGCATCCTCCATTGTGGTGAATGCACAATCCATTGTGTCAAGGAGTGTGAATCCACTTGATCAAGCCGTCCTTACATTTGGACAAATTAATGGAGGAAGTGCTTTCAATGTGATTCCTAACGAAGTGACTTTGATTGGAACGATTCGTACCTTTTCTCAAGCTGTTAGAGATCTAATCCCAACAAAGTTAGAAGCATTGGCCAAAGGGATTGCCCATGCGCATGGTGGGGATGTTGAATTCACGTATGAACCAAAATATCCTGTACTCATCAATGATGAAGAAGCAGTTCACCATAGTGCACAATCATTTAAGAAAATTGTGGGAGAATCTAATGTGCATTACTTAGAGGAACCTAACATGGGAGGAGAAGATTTTGCCTATATCTCTCAAGTGGTTCCATCATCATTCATCTATGTTGGTATAAAGAAAGATCAAGACATCATTCACCATCATCCATCCTTTGAGTGGGATGATCACAACCTGATTCCATTAGGATGTGGATTAGCTCAATGTGCATTGGATGCATTAACAGAGTAAAGGAAGGCAAATACCTTCCTCTTTTTTATAAGTGTGATGCTGCTTCAGTATCCAGAATCAACGTCACATCAGGATGGGTTTGTAAGATTGATCCAGGACAAACTTCATCAATGGGGCCATGAACCATGGCTTTGATGGCGGCTGCTTTCTTCTTCCCTATCGCCAGTAACACAATCTTCTTTGCTTCAAGGATGTTGTGTATACCCATGCTAATCGCATGGGTTGGTACTTCATCCAAGGATGAGAAGAACACCGCATTGTCTTGTCGGGTGCTTTCCTTAAGCTTCACCACATGGGTCACACTGTCAAACGATGTATGGGGTTCATTGAATCCAATATGACCATTGGATCCGATGCCTAAGAGTTGCATATCAATCGTGTGATTCTTTAAGGCGTGATTGTATCTTTCGCATTCTTTATTTAGGTCGACAGCTAATCCACAAGGGATATGGGTGTGCTTCACATCAATGTCCACATGATCAAAGAGTTGTTTTTTCATGAAGAAGGCATAAGATTGGGGATGATGAGCATCCATCCCTACGTATTCATCCAGATTAAAGGTATGAACTTCTTTAAAGGATAATTCTTGATTTTTTACTCCTAAAATGAGTTCTTGGTAAAGCAGTATTGGACTTGAACCTGTGGCTAAGCCTAAGACACTGTTTGGTTTGTGATTGAGTTGTGTTTTAAAGAGCTCATAAGCTTTAAGAGCCACCTCATGAGCGTTTGAAGCAATGATGATATTCATGTTTAGTTTCCTTTTGTGTAGACTTGTTGACCTAAAACATAGGTGGCAACGACTGAATAATTGTCATCCAGTACCACCAAGTCTGCATCACACCCATAGGCTATGCGTCCTTTATGTGGTAATTTAAGATTGTTTGCGGGATTAAGTGTAGCGGCGTTAATGGCGTAATTGATTGGAACTTGTGCGAATTCAATGAGGTTTCTTAATCCTTCATTCATTCTTAATGTTGATCCAGATAATGTATTGGTGCCTTGAATGTAGGCACTTCCATTTTCTCTAACTTCAATCTTTTGTCCTCCAAGATTGTATTCACCTTGTGGACTTCCTTTAACACTTAATGAATCTGTGATCAGAATGGAATGATAAGGACCTTTAGCCATCATTAAAGCATGAATGGCTGGCCACACCACATGATTACCATCACCAATGATTTCAGCATAGATCTCCTGAAGGCGATGAGTGGCTCCCGCAAGATTATAGTTACGATGATGAAGTCCACTCATTCCATTGAAAGCATGAGTGATGCAACTTGCACCATTCGCACAAGCTAAGAGGGTTTCTTCATAAGTGGAAGCAGAGTGACCAATGGATACGATCACACCATGATCTACACACCATTTTAAAAGTTGATGATCATGGTCAAGTTCAGTGGCCATCGTGATAAGTCTAATGAGTTGATGACTGTCTTGGTATAAAGATTCAAAGAGGTTAACATCAGCCTTAATGATATGTTCTTCTGGCTGTGCTCCTTTGTAGGCTACATTAATGAAAGGACCTTCTAAATGAACACCTACAATTTGTGCACCTTTAATGGCTTGAGATGCGACATGGGCTACGTTTTTTAATGCTTTGGATAACACGCTTGGATGTTGGGTGACAGTGGTAGGGCAAAATGATGTGACCCCTTCAGACACTAACCCTTTCATGATGGTTTTTAATCCTTCTTCATTGGCATCGTTAGTATCAATCCCATACGCTCCATGAATGTGTTGATCAATAAACCCAGGGAGTAAACGATGATGACCAAAGTCAACATCAACAGGGAATTCATTATATTGCGAGATTTTCGTGATGCGGTGATTTTCGATGTGAATTTGAGCTGCAATGAAATGTTGTTGAATCCAAACTCGTTGACTTTGAATAATCATAGACACCTCTTTCTATGGTATTATTATCATGTAAACATATTCTAACATACGATTCAATTTTGGTTGACTCACTCTGAGTTGAGTGACATCTAAAGTTTGAATGATGGTATATTTTTCAACTTATTTCATCACAAATGAAATAAAATACCACAACATCAAATGCATTATTACCATAGCGTGTAAAGCATGATTGAGACACAAAAACGAAGTATAATGAAAAAAGTATTATTAAACCAGAGAGGACACAATCATTGATGAATGAACCTTCAAAAGAATTGAGACTAGCTGTACTTATTGATGCGGATAACGTACCTTATGCGAACATTAAAGGAATCTTAGCAGAGGTGGCCCGATATGGAACGCCAATGATTAAGCGAATTTATGGGGATTGGACCAAACCTAACTTAAGTGGATGGAAACCAGTGTTACTTGAGCACGCAATTACACCTGTCCAACAATATGGCTATACCAGTGGTAAAAATGCCACTGACTCTGCCATGATCATTGATGCGATGGACATTCTTTATGGCACAACGGTTGAGGGCTTCTGTATCATTTCATCCGATTCAGATTTTACCCGCTTAGCCATTCGTATACGTGAAGCGGGTAAACGTGTGATTGGGATGGGTGAAAGCAAAACACCAAATGCCTTCATTGTGGCCTGTGATAAATTTGTCTACATTGAAGTCATTGATAAAGAAGAACTCAAGAAATCCAACAACAATAAACAGAAATTCAGTGGAGAAGTCAAAGAAAAACTCATTAAATCTTTATCTGAAGCGATTGATGATGTGGCAGATGAAGAAGGATGGGCTTTCTTAGGAGATGTTGGGAATCATTTGATTAAGAACAATCCCGATTTTGACTCTCGTAACTATGGTTTTATGAAGTTAACGCATCTTGTCAAGTCACTTAAAAATGTGTTTGATATTGATGAGCGGAAGTATCCTAATAACAATACAAGACATGTATATATACGAAATAAAGTGAGTCAATGATGCAATGAAACGGTTGAGAGATGTGGTTATAAGTGTTATCAAAATCATGGGGTATTTAACCATGATTTTTCTCTTTATCATTCAACCGTTTAAACTTTATAATGAAAGTCTTAGAAAAGACATCATACTTTACCAAGGTTATGAAAGTGAACTTCATGCCATTAATGAACTTCAACACAAATGGTTCAATGACTATGTTAAAGAGATTCATGCCCAGTATGGATCTCATAGTAAAGAATATACTTTTGAGTATCGTGTAGAAGCACATCGTATTGGTTTTGATTGGATTGAACTCAATATTATTAAGAAAAGAATTCATCGTCAGACTCATGTCTCCATCATTGAAAAGGAAACCCGACTCATGCATCAAAATTCATTAGCATCTTATGACACTACCTCACTAAAGAATTCCACACACTCACTAAGACTAGCTCAAGCATTACATCTGTATTTAAACACCCGCGATGTTCCACTTGTTGTGAATGTGCTTAAACTACAGCGCTTCATTCAAGATGAGAACACAACACTTACATTGACTCCTAAAGGACTTTGTATTCAAACTACTCAGTGTCAATATTCATGGTGTCAATCAACTCAATTCAGTGCAGTCATAGATTATGATTATCTTCATGATGCAACATTGACTCATCCTTCACAGTTTAAAGATCCAATCAAAGAAGGAACATTCATTTCTGATTCAATCATTGACCCAAGTTTACCGATGGTGGCCATCACCTTTGATGATGGGCCTAAGCCACTATCACTCAAAATGAATGATATTTTAGCTCAATCCAATACGAAAGCAACCTTATTTTGGATTGGACAAGAAGTCAAGGCTCATCCACAGATTGCGAAAACCTTGTTTGAAGCAGGACATGAGATAGGAAATCATACGTACCATCATCCTCATTTAAATGAGATGTCACATGATGCGGTTCTCAAAGAGTTGGAATCCACAGATGACATCATTGAACAAACCATTGGCGTCAGACCAACCATCATGCGTCCACCATATGGAGAACTCAATCACAGTGATGTGGATAAGATATCACATACCATCATTCGATGGAATTTAGATACTGTAGATTGGAGTAAACCATCGCATGAGGTCTTGCTGCAATCACTGATGAAGTGTCAAGATGGAGATGTCATTCTTATGCATGATGTATTTAAAAACACACATGGGGTTGTTCATGAATTCATTCAATCTCAATTATCCAAAGGTGTACAGTTTGTTACAGTCAGTGAACTGATCCATCACCGTAGTCTTACCTCCCATGTGGTTTATGGAGTAAGAAGACCAACACGAATTAATCCTTAATCATTCTTCAATGAGTGGCACTGAGTGAAGTGCCACTTTTATGTTACTTCATGTGAAATTGTGGGTTGAGTCCTTTACAATACAATTAAAGAGTGTGAAAACACAAGAAAGGGGTCTGTTATGAAAGATAACATTCAACGCTTTGGTCGCTTCCTATCCGGGATGGTGATGCCAAATATCGGAGCCTTCATCGCATGGGGTTTCATTACCGCTTTATTTATTCCAACAGGTTGGACACCTAATGAAAATTTATCAGCTTTAGTCGGTCCAATGATTGTTTACCTTCTTCCTGTCTTGATTGGTTATACAGGGGGTAGCCTAGTTCATGGTAAACGTGGTGCCGTTGTTGGTGCGACAGCTACGATGGGGGTTATCGTTGGTACATCCATTCCAATGTTTATTGGTGGGATGATTATGGGTCCATTAGCAGGTTGGATCATGAAGAAAGTTGACCAAGCTTTCGAAGGTAAAGTCGCTGCTGGATTTGAGATGTTAGTGAATAACTTCTCTGCAGGGATTGTTGGTTTAGTCTTAGCTTTAGTGGCTTACTTAGCCATTGGTCCTGCTGTTCAAGCTGGTTCTGATGCGGTTGGTGCAGCTGTAGAAGCAGTGGTTAACTTAGGCTTACTTCCTTTAGTTTCAATCTTAGTTGAACCAGCAAAAGTCTTATTCTTAAACAACGCTTTAAATCATGGTATCTTTGGTCCTCTTGGTGTTGAACAAGTGACTGAAGCAGGCCGTTCTATCTTCTTCCTTATTGAAACTAACCCAGGTCCAGGTCTTGGTGTTCTCTTAGCAGTATGGATGTTTGGTAAAGGGATTTCTAAACAATCTGCTCCAGGAGCCATCATCATTCATTTCTTTGGTGGTATTCATGAAATTTACTTCCCATATGTATTAATGAACCCACTTCTTGTCTTAGCAGTCATTGCTGGGGGAGCAACAGGAGTCTTAACCTTTGGTTTACTTGGTGCAGGTCTAGTGGCTACTCCATCCCCAGGAAGCATCTTTGCTTTAATGGCAATGGCTCCTCGTGGTGGATTACTTCCAGTTTTAGCTGGTATCTTCACTGCCGCTGCAGCTTCCTTCTTCGTTTCATCGCTTATTCTTAAGTTCACTGAAGGATCTCAAGATTTAGCATCTGCTCAAGCGCAATCAAAAGCGCAAAAGGGGTCACTTCGGCAAGTAAGTGTTAAACAAATCGTCTTTGCTTGTGATGCTGGTATGGGGTCTTCCGCAATGGGAGCAACTACACTTCGTAAGAAATTAGTTGCGAAAGGATTGGATGTGAAGGTGATTCATACCTCCATTGAAGATATTCCAACAGACAGTGTCTTAGTTGTTACTCATGATAGCTTAGCTTCTCGAGCAAAAGCCGTTGCACATGGTGCAGAAATCATAAGTATCACTAACTTTGTTGGAGCACCAGAATACGATCAACTTGTTGAACGTTTAGCACAATAATGTTCATAGAGCCTGCATAGTCAGGCTCTTTTTAATTTTGGCATTAATGAGGTATGACTTAAGTTGTCTAAGTCTTTTGTATAAAAGAAACAAACACTTTATAATGAAATTATGAACAAACATTTGCTGACACCAAGATTAATCTTAATCTTAAAAGTGCTCTTAACACAAAATGAGCCTGTTTCAGCATCCACGCTTGCAGATTTAACCCAAATCAGTAAACGAACATTATTCAGAGAAATCAGTGGATGTAATCGTTTGCTACAACCTTTTGACTTAGTTTTAGAAACCAAGACTGGAAAAGGGCTATGGCTTATAGGCACTGATCAAGCCAAAGACACCTTAAAGAAAGTATTGGATGCACAAAAATCGTCTTACATCAATAAAGCCCAGCGACAATCCATGCTTATGGCAGAACTCTTAAAGAGTAAAGAACTTGTGAAGCTGAGTAGTTTCTCAACGTTATTCGATGTTTCAGAAGGAACAATCTCCAATGACATTGATGATTTTGAAGCATGGTTTCAACGTTATAATCTGATTATTGAGCGTAAGCCAGGGGTTGGTGTGAGTGTTAAAGGCAGTGAAGATGATGTTAGAAAAGCCATGACAGATTTTGTTCATACACAACTGGATGAAAACAATGACTGGGCATTTGTGATTCATGCGAATACCAGTGAAGCACTTGAACATTATTTCCAATCCCAAGAAGAAAGTTCCATCCTAAATCTTCTTAATAAATCCATTCTAAAAAAGGTCATTCAAGCGTTAAAGCATCATGCGAATGATATTCTACTTCTGTATGCTCAAAGTTCCATTATAGGATTAATCATCCATCTTACGATCGCACTTGAGCGGCTTATGAAACAAGAGATCATTACCATTGAACCTTCAATTCTAAATCAACTTAAAGATGATGAAGATTTTGAAATGGCGAGACGTGTTTCACGCATCATGGAAGTGGAGTTCAATACTCCTTTTCCTCAAGCTGAAGTAGCTTATATCTTAATGCATCTTAAAGGGGCTAAACGAAGAGTGCTAGATCAATCTTCACAAGCTTTAGAAAACTTATCTAAAGATGCCCAGATTCATTCCATTGTGGAAGTGCTTATTTCTCATTTTGAAGCTGCAAGTGGATTGATACTGATTGATGATCAACTTCAAATGGGATTGATGACTCATCTTCGTCCAACCTTAACACGACTTCATTATAAGTTAGAAATAAGGAATCCTTTGTTGGATCAAATCAAAAAGAACTATGCTCAAGTCTTTTCAGTGGACCAAACAAGCTGTTCAACCTATGCAAGAGAACTTAAAGATTCTATTGCCTGATGATGAGATTGGATACCTTGCAATTCACTTTGGTGCAGCAATTGAGCGTGCTAAATCCAATGTCAGTGAGAAACCTTCCTTAAAAGTAGGGGTGGTATGTGCTTCTGGTATTGGGATATCGTCCTTATTATCTACACGTATTATGAATCTGTTTCCTCAACTAAAGAGTGTTATTCCACTCTCAGTGGATGATACGCAACAAATGATGGATGTAGATTTGCTTATCTCAACACTAGAACTACACCAATTGGGTCGAGATTTCATCTTTGTTCATCCATTGCTACTTGAAGAAGACATTCAAAAGATTCAAAAAGCCATAGGGAAAATTCAACCTAAGAACAGCGCAGCTTCATCATCATTCTCACTTGATGATCAACTGTTGCATATGGCTAATATCCAAAACACCGTGTTACATGCGGTAGCACAACTTACGATTACCCGCATTGAGCCAGCACACAAGAAAGAAGTCATGATTCAATCGTTGTGTGAGCATGTCTTTGAAAACGCTGATCAACAACGTATAGCTTTTGAAGACATCATGAGAAGAGAACGTATGGGTAGCATTGTCTTGGAAGATGCAGGCATCATGTTACTTCATGCGAAGTCAAAAGCCACCAAACAATTTGAGTTTAAACTGTTCTTAAGTGATACCCCTCTGACTTTCTTGAGAGAAGCCAACATTAAAGCCATTGTCTTCATGTTGATTCAAGAACATCCCCTCAGTGTTCAAACATCCTTACTTTCCATGATTAATCAAAGTTTGATTGACGATGATCGTTTTATTGCTGATATACAAAGTCAACATGAAGGACGCATTAGAGAAAGCATCCAACGTCTATGCCAAACTTGGCTTACCACACAAACCAAACAACACATACTTGGATAGGAGCACCATATGAAATTCAATTTATTTAAATCAAAAGCATTGCCATTACTTAAAGAGGAAAACATTACATGGGTTCATGATCCAATCAGCATTGACCAAGCTATTGACTTAGTTGGAGGGATGTTAGTCAAGAGCGGTTATGTTGAAGAGGGGTATGTAGCCAGCATGCATCAACGTAATCAAGAACTTTCAGTCTATATTGGAAACTCATTAGCCATTCCACATGGGACCAATGAAGGTAAAGTTTTCATTAAGCAAAGTGGGATCAGTGTTGCTTTACTCAAACATGGCATTGAATGGGGTGGAGAAAAGGCATTTGTGATTATTGGAATTGCTGGTAAGAATGAAGAACACATGTCTATTCTAGCCAATTTATCTACCATTTTGGTGATATGGATAATGTGGATGCTTTACTTAAAATGGAAAACATCAAAGACATTCATGCGTTTATCACCACTGGGGATCAAGCATGAGAAAAGCACTGTGTTTTGGGGCAGGGAACATAGGTCGTGGTTTCATTGCTCAAGTGTGTCAAGAGTCGGATGTTCATCTAACCTTTGTTGATGTGAATGAGGTTGTGCTCAATCAACTCAATCAAGATCATCAATACACCATTCATCTTTTGGATGAGGCACAAACAAGTATCCAAATCAAAAATGTGAATGGAGTGAACTCCAACGATATTGCTACTTTATCTTCTTTAATCCTAGAAGTTGATTTTGTGTTCACAGCAGTAGGACCTAATGTTTTGAAGCATGTGGGTGCTACTTTAGCACAACTATACAAACAACATCCAAATCTTCAACACCATGTGATCGCATGTGAGAACATGGTGGGTGGATCAAGTGCGTTAAAAAATCATGTCTTAGCAACATTGGATTCATGTCCAATAGGTGTTAATTTTCTAGATGCTGCTGTGGATCGCATTGTTCCTTTATCTCAAAAAGCAGGAACATTGGATGTTAAGGTGGAGCCATCCTTTGAATGGATTGTGCAAACAACAACTCCTCTACATCTAAATGGAGTGGAAGAAGTGACGAACCTAGAACCATACATTAAGCGAAAACTTTTGATGGTCAATGGAGCACATGCCTTCACTGCTTATTTAGGATTACTTCATGGTTACACCACCATTGATGAAGCCATTAGAGATTCATCCATTGAATATGCGGTTAGAGGATTACTTCAAGAACACCAACTCTTTCTTAATCATACCTTTCAATTAGAAATGAATGATTTAAGCAAGATGCAAGACAAAGTCATACAACGCTTTAAGAATGCACTACTTCAAGATGATTGTGTTAGAGTTGGAAGAACCCCTCTAAGAAAAATTGGACTTCAAGAACGTTTAAGTATGGGTATTAAAACCTTGCTTTCGCTTGGGTATACACCAACCTTTGCCTATCAAGCCATTGCGGCTGCAACCCTCTATCATTATGATGAAGAAGGGGAGATTTTATCTAAAATGACGATCAAAGAATTAGAAAATGAATTATTACGCATTGGATTCGATGTTGGAAGCGTGAATCAGATCATTGTTGAAAGAGAGAAGTTATAAAAAGGAGTTAATTGCTCCTTTTTTATGTGAAATAATTAATAAACTTAACCGTTGTAATCGTACACATTTATATATATAATTTCGCTTATACAAGGGCAAACTAATCTAAAGATTAGGACGCAAAGTTACACATCTAAGGTAATTTCTTTACTATGATAGGTGGACTGCAGTATCTTTTGCTGCAGTCTTTTATTTGTGCAAATTTTACCCTTGGGAGGGACTTATGAAAACGATAAAAGCATTATTACAAAAAACAAGCATCTTAATGGTCGTGTTTACATTACTTATCTCAATTTCAGATATTGGGTTAAGAGCAAACGGTTCCATGACACTTCAAAGTCGATTAAACAATCCTAGTTTAAACATCATTGAAGATTTTATCATTACCTTCATTGATGATGCAGGGAATCCTATCAGTGGAGATCCAAACATTAATACGCGAGCACGTATACGCATCAATTGGGCTCTTTTTGAAAGAGACATCAACGGTGTCATTACCAATGAGTATGAGACTGATTTAATACAACCGGGTGATACATTTACATTCACACTACCGGATGCTTTTAGAGTGGCAAACACCATTTCCAATATTAATCTATCAGGTTTTGGTACAGCACAGGTGAATACCGATAACACCGTCGTTCTCACATTCAATGAAATTGTTTCACAAAGCTCAGAGATTGAAGGGTTCATTGAATTTTCAGCTAGACTAAATGCTGATGAATTTGATGGTCCAGGAGTTGTGGAAATCATTCTTCCGATAAGAGAACAATCGACATTCACTTTCAACCTCGAACCAACTACAAAAGATACAGGAGTGAATAAACTCATTCATGCGGTCGTTGCAAGCACCGGAGGAAGAAATCCATCAGCTCTTACATGGGAAGTGCAAATTAATAAAGCATATGCTACGCTTGTAAATGCGGTTGTGACGGATACTTTACCAAGTTCGCTTGAACTCAGTAGTGAAACGAATGCAATTGAGGTCTTACCTTTGTTTCTAAACTTAGATGGAACATTGAAACCTATAGACCAAAGATATGGAACCCCTTTGATTGAAGGTGTTGATTATTCCATTTCAGGAACAACCATTTCATTTTTAAATACCATTAATACACCATATGCGATTAGACTAAAAACACTAATAAAAAGATAGTGCTAAACCAGCTCAAGGTGGTAATCTTTTGATAACCAATCAAGTGAGTTTAAGCAGCCAAGGGTTAGTTCCAATTCAAGCAAGTGCAACATTCACAGCAAACTATGGAAGATTATTGAGTAAAACAAGGACTGGATACAATGACAGATACGCAAACTTTTACTTGGCGTGTCGCATATAACTTTGGAGAGATTACCTTAGTCAATCCAACGCTAGTGGATACCTTCAGTTCAAACATGACTTATGTAGAAAATTCATTAACCATACGCACTGAATCAAATGTTTTGTTGGTTCAAGGTGTGGATTATTCAGTTGTTTTTGATGATGCTACTAACCAATTGACGATTCAGTTTTTATCTACCATCAATCAGGCTTACAACATTGATTATCAAACCACTTTAAGACCTGAAGTCATTGTATCAGGATCATCGGCTGTTGCAGTTAGTAATAGTGTGACTAGTGAAGGGCAAACCAGTTCAGCATCAGGATCAGCAACTCAAAGAGTGGTCATTAAATCCTCCAATTCAATCAATTATCAAACACGTGAAATTGGATGGCAGATTAATCTCAACGTCAATCGTTATACAATGAGTAACATGTTTTTAACTGACACATACACTAGTCTTGGAATGGAAATGGTTTCTTTGGTGGTTCGCGAGGTGTTGGTCAACAATGCCACTGTGGTTGTGGATCCTAGCCAATACATCCTAACAAAGACATATACGGATGGGGTAGAGACTGGATTTACACTTCAGTTCATCAATGATTTAGCGACTACCAATAAACGGTTTAGAGTGGATCTTGTCACTCGATATGACATGAACAATAAACCTACCATTCAGGTATTCCTCGTAATCGTTTTAGAAACACCGCATCCATGACTTGGGTTGATGAGAATAATCAACCAAGATCTGATTCTTCATCTGCAAATCGCGATGTAGTGGTGCAAACCGTTAATAATGGCCAAAAATCTGGAAACTATAATGCAATCAGTAAAGAAATCACTTGGAACATTCGTGTTAATTTCAACAATGATTCATTGGTGTCTCCGCGTTTGGTTGATCCAATTTTAGGTAATCAAGTGTATGTTCCTGATTCATTGATGATTTATGAATATCGAGTCAATTCCAACGGAACCATGACCCGTCTTGGTGGACCACTTGATTTAAGTTTGTTTACCATTCAATATCCAAATGCGTCTAACAATTTCACCTTCGTGATTGATTTCCCGTTAAGCAATGGATCTTTGTTTGAGATTGAATTTAAGACCTCCCTCAATGATCAAATGATTGTTGCGACGTATACAAATACCGCAACTTTTACTAATGACAATCGTGATTACCCATTAACCGCTTCGGTTTCCATTACCAATGGTAATGATTTGGTGACCAAGAGTGGAGTTCAAGTGGGTTCATTGATTCGTTGGAGCATTGCGATTAATCAGTCTCAATCAACCATTCGTGATGCTCAAATTGAAGATATTCCTTCCATTAACCAACGCTTTGTATTGGACAGCTTTAAACTGTATCCGACCACGGTTGCAACTAATGGAACCTACACTATCAATCGTGCACAACCTTTAGTTATAAATGTGGACTATACGATAGATATCATCAGTTTAGTAGATGGTTCACAACGCTTTATTCTTAGATTTTTAGAGGATATTTCACGTCCATACGTTTTAGAATACGATTCAGAAATCAACACTACACCATCCAACACAACCATTACAAACAGTGTTATCTTAAGTGGCAATGGTGTGACCTATGAGGATCAAGATGATGATGCATCCATTGTGATCAACATTGAAAGTGCTGGTGGAGGAGCTGTTGGGGTTCAAGGATCACTGCAAGTACGTAAAGAAAATCCAGATGGTGCTCCGATTCAAGGCGTCGTCTTCAATCTACTTAATCGTTTCAATCGAGTGATTGGAACAGGAACAACAGATGTTAATGGGGTTGTCGTCTTTAGAAATCTTGTCTATGGCAACTATACTTTAAAGGAGATATCAACAGTTGGAAGTTATGTAATCAGTGATACACTCTTTAATGGTTTAAGTGTCAGTATTAACGCAACTTCAAGTGAACCTAATACTTTTACAACCGTGGTTAATCGTCCGAATCGCACTACATTGAGAAAAGTAGATGTAAATGGAACAATCTTACCAGGTGCAGTCTTTAGATTAGAATTCTTGTCATCTGAAGGATGGAATGTCATCAATGATGCACTTTCTTTAGAAACTGGAGAGATTATTTTAGAAGGATTAAATGTTGGTCGATATCGTTTAATTGAAACGACCACCATCAGTGGATATCTTCTTAATACAGAAGTTAAAGAGTTTGAAATCACTCGCAATGTTAATCAACAAGCTCAAGACATTGTGGTTGAGTTTACTAACTACCAAGGATCAGTTCGTCTAGTCAAAGAGGATGACCAAGGTAATCGTCTTGAGGGTGTGGAGTTTGATTTAATCAATCAGTTTGATCAGATCATTAGATCAAACTTGACTACAAATGAACAAGGTGTGATTGAATTGAATGACTTGGCTCCTGGAGATTACTTCTTTGTGGAAACATCCAGTGTGAACGGCAACCTAATCAATACAACTCCAATTGGCTTCACCATTGTTTCATCCAGTGAAGGGCGACCTCAAGCTGTAAATGTGGGTGCTTTGAATGGTAAGGCTAATGTTTACTTCTCAAAAATTAACAGTTCAAATCAACCATTACAGGGCTCTCGATTTGCCTTGTATCGAGTTCAAGAGGATGAAAGAGAACTGATGACTGACACGCTTGTTTCTGATGAAGAAGGGTATGTTCGATATGAACAGTTAAGTCCTGGTCGTTACGAGTTTGTGGAGTTGGAAGCTACCACAGGTTACCTTGTGAATAGCCAAGCACTAAGTTTTGAAATTCCAACCTCCAGTCGTGATGTAAACTTCACTCTTGATTTAGGAACTTTTACCAACTATCAAGGTTCTGTACGTTTAATCAAACAAAATGCTTCAGAGGAAAGGCTTTCAGGTGTCCGTTTCAATCTTCTCAATATGGAAGGTGAAGTTTTATTGGCATCATTGTTTACTGATGATTTAGGAGTGTTGGAGATCAACCAATTAGCCCCTGGTCAGTATCAATTGGTTGAGATTCAAAGTGTACAGGGTTATCTGGTTAACCCAACGCCTATTATATTTGAAATTGAAGATTCAGCATTAGGTCAACCAAATACACAGTCACTCTTTATGACCAATAATAAAGCAAGCATTGAATTCTTTAAGGTAAATCGCTTTGGTGAACCATTGTATAATGCTCAGTTTGCTCTGTATCAAATCGTTGAACAAGAAAAGATTCTAATCAGTGATATGATCATGAGTAATGAAGAAGGATTTGTTAGGGTTGATGAATTATCTGTTGGGTCATATGAGTTGGTAGAGCTCAATGCTCCTGAAGGCCACGTACTTAACACGCAAGTCATTCGCTTTGATATTCCAGAATCAAGTGAAGAGGAAGAATATGTCTTAAGTCTTGAAGATGTGATTAACTATAAAGGTTCTGTTCAATTGTTGAAGACAGATGTTGATGGAAGACCACTTAATGGTGTAGTATTCCAGCTTCTAGATGAACTTGGACAAGTTGTTTTGGATAACCTGATGAGCGATGAACTTGGTTTAGTACTTGTCGATGAATTAGCTCCAGGGGTGTATCAATTTGTGGAGATTTCAAGTGTGGAGGGTAACCTTGTCAATACAACTCCTGTTGTTTTCACTATTGCTGCTTCATTTGAAGGTGAACCTGAAACAGTGAATGTAACCACACTCAATGGCAAAGCAACTGTCGAATTTAAAAAAGTCGATCAAAACAAACAACCATTAGAAAACGTTCTCTTTGCATTGTATGCTTGGATTAATGATGAGCGTATTCTCATTAATGATTCTATTGCTTCTGATGAGTTTGGGGTTGTACGCTATGAAGGACTAATTCCTGGAAGCTATGAATTTGAAGAAGTGATGACGAAATCTGGTTATATCCTTAATACACAATTGATTGAATTCTCAATTCCTGAAGTTGCAGGCAGCGAAAACTATGTTCTTACATTGGATGATTTTATCAACTACCAGGGATCAATCCGTCTAGTAAAAGTCAATACCCTTGGGAATGTGATTAAAGAAGCGGTCTTTGAAGTGTACTTCAACAATCTCTTGATCGATACTTTAACTACAGTTGAAGGGATGATTGAATTGAATGGTCTTGCTCCAGGCACCTATACCTTCATTGAAGTAGAAGCTCCTGAGGATTATATTCTTGATGATACACCGTTTAATGTCGTCATAGAGTCAAGTGCTGAAGGCGTGGTTGAAGTCATTGAGGTTCGAGTTCTGAATGAAGGTGGTGATCTTTTAGGTGAGGATGATGAGATTCCAGAAACAGGAGATCATGCAACATGGATACCATTGTTCTTGCTTGTCTCTGGATTATTTCTATCATTGAGAAAAAGAACATATCAAGCATAAGAAAAGATAGACTCAGGTCTATCTTTCTTTGTTTCTCGTTGTTTTAGGCAATCAGTTGATAGGTATCCAAAGCAATCATGAGTTCTTCGTTGGTTGGGATGACATAGACTTTCATAGAAGAGTCAGTTCCAGTGATATCAAGGAATTCTCCACGTTTTTTGTTGACTTCAGAATCAATCGTCACTTTAAATACAGGTGTTAGATAATCAATGACTCTTTCACGAATGAAAGTAGCGTTTTCTCCAACCCCAGCTGTGAAGATAATCGCATCACATCCTTTAAGTTGGGCAATGTAGGAAGCAATCAACATTCCAATGCGTTCCACATACATTTCAATAGCAAGAATCGCATCAGGATGTCCTTGATCCATGGCTTTTTGAATGTCTCTCATGTCTGATGAGATACCTGATACTCCAAGTAAACCCGATTCTTTATTAAAGACTTCCAATGCATCATCACTGTTAAGGTGAAGTGCTTTTTGAACGAATGGAATAATGGAAGGGTCAATATCACCAGAACGTGTTCCCATCATGATTCCAGCTAGAGGTGTAAAGCCCATAGAGGTATTAACACATTTGCCAGCATCAATCGCTGCAAGGGAAGCTCCATTACCTAAGTGACAAACGATAATTTTAGCATTAGGATTGTGAAGTGCTTCAAGTGCTTGAGCGGAAACAAATCGATGAGATGTACCGTGGAAACCATATTTTCTAACTTTATGTTTTGGTAGAAAGATCGAGGGATAGGATAGAGATAGGCATGAGGTTTCAGTGTTTGATGAAATGCAGTATCGAAAACGGCAACTTGAGTTGCATTTGGCATAAGCTGTGAGGTAACCATAATCCCTAGATGATTCGCTGGGTTATGGAGTGGAGCTAATGCACTGAGTGCTAAGATGTCGGTTGCAACTTTCTCATCGATGATGACGGATTTTGAATATTTCTCGCCACCGTGAACAACACGATGACCTACAGCTGAAATGTCATCGTATGATTCAATGATTTTGTTTTGAATCAGATTGTTGAGCAAAGTTAAGATTGCATCATGATGGGTTTTAAAGTCTTGATTCAACGTAAGGGTTTGGCTATTGAAGGAAAGCTTTGCGATCCCTTCACTTAACCCAATACGTTCGAATACAGCACTGCATAAAACCTTTTGTGATGGCATCTCGAAAAGCTGTGCTTTGCAGGACGAACTGCCAGAATTTAATGATAATACATAAGACATAGTACACATTCTCCTTAGGTTGTAGGCGAATCAATATGTTCAGTTTAGCCCACATATTCACAACGTGTCAAGAGAAAAAAAGAAATTTGTAACCGTTTACAAAAAAACTATTGACAATTGTGTCTGACAGGAGTAGATTTAAGGTATAAGGTGAATCAGTATTCATATTCAAAATACTTATAGATTCACAGAGTTGTCACACAAATAAAGGAGAATTCTATGACAAAGCGTGTTTTCATTGCCAGTGCTAAGCGCACCCCAATCGGATCTTTTTTAGGAGTCTTTAAAGATGTGAGTCCTGTAGAATTAGGATCACTTGTGGTTAAGAGTATCTTAGAAGAAACCAAGATTGATCCTTCAAACATTGATGAAGTCATTGTTGGAAACATCTTACCCGCGGGCCAAGGACAAAACATTGCACGTCAAGTCAGCATTCATGGAGGTGTTCCTGATAGTGTTCCTGCCTATGGTATCAACATTGCTTGTGGAAGTGGAATGAAAGCAGTCATGCTAGCCTACGCCAACATTCAAATGGGATACCATATGATTTTAGCTGGTGGTACTGAATCCATGAGTCAAAGTCCATTCATTTTACCTCGTCAAACTCGCTCTGGGATTAAAATGGGAGGATTCAATGTTAAGGATCACATGATTGATGATGCACTTAATGATGCATTCCATCATTTTCATATGGGAGTTACGGCTGAAAACATTGTTGCTAAGTATTCTATTTCAAGAGAAAAACAAGACGCCTTTGCGATTGCTTCGCAAGCCAAAGCCATTAAAGCGCAAGATGAAGGTTTGTTTGCGGATGAGATTGTTGCGGTTCCTGTTAAAGTAGGGAAAGAAGTGGTCTTAGTGAAAGATGATGAATATCCTAACCGTAAGACAACCTTAGAAAACTTGCCTCTCTACGTCCGGCATTCATTAAGGATGGAAGTGTTACTGCAGGAAATGCAAGTGGTATTAACGATGGAGCAAGCATGATGCTTGTGGTGGACGAAGAAGCGTTGAAGAAATACAACTTAACTCCATTGGTAGAAATCCTTGGTTTTGGTCAAGGTGGAGTTGACCCTAAAATTATGGGACTTGGTCCAACACCTGCCATCAAACAAGCATGCCAACATGCGAATGTAGACTTTAAGGATATAGAAGTATTTGAACTTAATGAAGCTTTCGCAGCACAAGCCTTAGGGGTTGTACATGAACTCTCTGAAGCATTTGATGTTAGTGAAGACGATATCTTAAATAAAACCAATCCTAAAGGTGGAGCTATTGCGTTAGGGCATCCAGTAGGGGCAAGTGGTAATCGTATTCTTACTACTCTCATCTATGACTTACATCACAATAATCAAACCCTTGGTTGTGCTTCCTTATGTATCGGTGGAGGAATGGGAACAGCGGTCATCGTTAGAAACATGAAAGGACAAACACTTTAATATGAGACTCAAAGATAAAGTTGCTTTAATTACTGGGGGTAGTCGTGGATTAGGCCAAGCCATGGCAGAGCGATTTGCGAATGAAGGAGCTAAAGTTGTGGCCTTGGATTTAGGTGAACTTTCCTACTCACATGATAATGTGGAGTTTATGCCACTTAATGTGACCAATACCTTGGAATGCGAACTTGTTTTTAAGAAGGTTGTTGAAAAATATGGTCGTATTGATGTACTTGTGAACAATGCAGGAATTACACAAGATTCTCTGACTCGTAAAATGAGTGATGATCAATGGAATAAAGTCATTGACGTTAACTTAAAAGGAGTATTCAATCTTACACGTTATGTCGGTCCTTTTATGGCTGAACAAGGATCTGGATCAATCATTAATATATCTTCTGTTGTCGGTGTTTATGGCAACATTGGGCAAGCCAACTATGCAGCCACTAAAGCGGGTGTCTTAGGATTAACCATGTCTTGGGCGAAAGAATTTGCGATGAAAGGGGCTCAAGTTCGTGTCAACGCGATTGCTCCTGGATACACGTTAACAGATATTCTAAAAACAGTACCACAAGAACTCCTTGATAAATTTGCAGCACAAACTATGTTGAAACGTTTAGGTCAACCGCATGAAATTGCAGATGTAGCATTATTCTTAGCCAGTGATGAATCATCATATCTCACTGGACAAACACTTCAAGTGGATGGAGGAATGAGACTATGAGTATCACTCAACACACTTTTACAACTTCCTTAGGGGAAACACTCGCTTACCAACAAACCAATACATCAGGACCAGTGCTCATGCTTGTGCATGGAAACATGTCTTCTAAGGGTTTCTTTACCCCAACGATGGAATCACTGTCTTCTAAAATGAATGTGTTTGCGGTGGATATGAGAGGATTTGGAGATTCGACCTATCATCATCGCTTTGATTCACTCAAGGAACTTGCTGATGATTTGAATGAACTGGTTGTTCATCTTAATCTTAAAGACGTTACCTTACTTGGATGGTCTACAGGAGGTGGCGTTGTCTTAGAAATGGCAGCTTCCATTCATGATCGTTTCAAACAAGTCATTCTGCTTGATAGTGTTGGGTTGACTGGATATCCAATGTTTCAAAAAGATGATAAAGGTCAACCAGTCCTTACTCAACCTCATACGTCAAAAGAAACCATTGAAAAGGATATGGTTCAAGTGGTTCCTATCCTAATGGCTTATGCGAATAAAGATAAAGCTTTAATTAAGATGATCTGGAATGCGTTAATCTATAACCTTAAACAACCTGATGAAGCAACGTATGATTATCATTGCGATGAAATGTTTAAACAACGAAATCTTGTCGACATTGACTATTCACTCATGACCTTTAATATGACCAACACCCATTCAGGGTTTGCGCCAGGAAGTGGTCGTGTTGATTTGATACAGTGCCCAGTTCACATCTGGCATGGTGAGAAAGATTTGGTTGTTCCTGTCATGTATGCTCATCAAATGAAAGAAGTGCTTCAAGATAAAGCCCATCTACATTTGCTTCCTCATGTCGGACATGCATATCTAAATGATGATTATGATGGGTGGTTAAGTGACTTAGAGAGAGTGGTTATGCAATGAATTCAAATCATGTAGGGATTATTGGAATAGGGATTTATTTACCAGAAAAAATCATGACTGCACAAGAAGTTTCACAACTCACACAAGGGGTGTGGAGTGAACAAGCTGTGATTGAGAAACTAGGACTTAAAGAAAAACGTATTCCAAACGATCATGAGGGTACACAAGAAATGGGCGCATTGGCAGCCATTAATTGTGTTAAAGATGCTGGTATTGATCCTAAAGAGATTGATGTGATCTTGTGTTTTGGTGAAGAATGGAAGGAATATCCATTAACTACTTCAGCATTGTACATTCAAGATCGTGTTGGAGCAGTCAATGCATGGGGCATCGATGTTCAAAATCGATGTGCCACTTCATTAGCTGCCATAAAGATGGCGAAAGACATGTTATTGGCAGATGATGAAATTGATACCATTTTAGTGGCTGGTGGATATCGTAATGGTGACTTTGTGGATTACACCGATAAAAACATGTCTATGATGTACAACCTAGGAGCAGGTGGTGGCGCATTATTACTGCGTAAGAATGCAGGTAAGAATGTTATATTAGGTTCACACTTGGTTGCGGATGGTTCTCTTGCCTTAACTGCAGGAGTTGAAGTTGGAGGACAATGTCATCCAATTACGAAAGATAACTTAGCTGTTGCGAATAAACTAAGACTGATGGATGCAGAAAAGATGAAAAATCGACTCAATGAAGTCAGTCAACATAATTGGATGCATTGCATCAAAGAAGCGTTAAGAAAATCAGATAAGACCATTGCGGACATTGATTATCTCAATATTCTACATATCAAACGATCAGCTCATTTAGGGATGTTGAATGATTTAAATCTAAATGAAGATCAAACCATTTATCTTGAAAAATATGGACATATTGGACAAGTCGATCAGATTCTATCACTTTACCTTGCTTTACAAGAAGGAAAGGTTAAAGAAGGCTCAGTCATGTGTATGATTGCAGCTGGGATAGGGTATGTATGGGCAGCATCCATTGTACAATGGGGAGTTAAAACATGAGTATTTTTATTCAAATCTTCCTACGTAGTCTAGAAACAGGAAGTGTCTATGCCTTAGCGGCACTAGGGATCATTCTTGTGTTTCGAACTTCCAACATTACCAACTTCTCTCAAGGGGCGTTAGGGATGTTCAACACCTTTGTGGTGGTATCCATCTTTAATAACTTTGGTGTTCCACTTTGGGTTGCGATCATAGGTGGACTCATCAGTGCTTTATTGATTGGGATGATGATTGACTTGGTCATCATTCGTCACACTAAGAAAGTCTCTCCTGTAGCAAAACAGATTATTACTTTAGGTTTAATCATGATTCTTGTAGGATTAGCCCCAATTTTCTTTGGGGTAGATCCACTGAACTTACCTCGTTTGATCCCCGAAGGCAATCTCACCTTAGCTGGAGCAAACATTTCCTACAATGGCTTGTTCAATATCCTCTTTGGTTTACTGGTCATGGGTGGTTTATTCTACATCCTTCAATACACGAAAGTTGGGTTAGCCATTCGTACTACCGCTTCAAATGAATACACAGCACGTTTAATGGGTGTACCAACTAAAACCGTGACTCTTGGAGCATGGGCAGTAGGAAGTATGCTTGGAGTTATTTCCGGGGTAATGATTGCCCCAACCACCACGGTTACGCTTAATCTCATGGACGTAGTTCAAATCAATGCCTTTGTGGCAGCCGTCCTTGGAGGGTTTCAAACTTTCTATGGTCCAGTGATAGGAGCGTATATCATTGGGGTCGTTTCTAACTTATTGTTGTTTTATGTCTCACCTGTGTGGGGCGGACAGATCCTCTATGTGTTAATTTTGTTATTCCTCACTGTTCGCCCTTATGGTTTGTTTGGTAAGAAAGTGGTTAAGAAGGTGTAATGATGAAAAAATTAAAATTAGCCTTTAAACCATGGATGGGATTTGTGCTCTTTGGACTTGTGTTAGCACTTATTCCAGGACTTGCTCAAAACACAACATTCATTAAATCATCAACATTGTGACCATTGGTGGCACCCTCATCTTTGCGATTGCAGCTTTAGGACTCAATATCCTCTTAGGTTATTCAGGATTGATATCCTTAGGAACAGCTGGATTCATGGGGCTTGCAGCTTATTTATCTGCGTATATGACTGTGGATTTAGGACTTTCATTTGAAGTGAGTTTGATTGTTGCTGTTTTGATTCCAACCCTAATAGGGGTACTCGTCGGACTGATTTCACTTAAGATTGAAGGGATGTACCTTGCGATTGCAACCTTAGCAGTATCCGAGATTTTAAGAAAACCTTTGAAGAATTTGAGTTCATTACTAATGGTTTCTCAGGTAAATCAGCTCGCTTTCCTCAACTTTTAGGTTTTATTCAACTTGATCGAGCCTCAACGTATTATCTGATTGTGGTGGTCTTGGTCATTGCAATGTTACTAACTTACAACATGATGAATGGACAAGTCGGACGTGCTTTCAATGCGATGCGTGGCTCAGAATCAGCAGCAAGTGCTATGGGGGTCTATTCCTTAAAGTATCGTCTCATTGCTTTTGCTCTAGCCACGATTCTGGCTTCATTAGCTGGGGTCATGTATGTTCACTTCATTCGCTTTGCTTATCCTTCCACATGGAATCTTAAGTTGTCTTTGGATTTCTTAGCGATGATTGTGATTGGTGGATTAAGATCCATTTATGGAACAGTGCTTGGTGCCTTCATTGTCTTTGCGATTCCTGACTTATTCCTTAAACAGATTCCTTTCTTTAATCAACTCTCTTACGTATTGAATGGAGTCTTAATTATTGTGGTGATTATGTTTTACCCAAGTGGATTAATCAACATTGGTTATGACATTAAACGTCTATGGTTAAAACTAAGAAAGGGGGTCCATGATGCTAGAAAACAATGAATTACTCAAGATTGAAGCATTATCAATTCAATTTGGGGGATTAAAGGCTGTGGATCAACTTAGTTTCACCATTCATGAGAAAGAAATCTTTGGTCTTATTGGTCCTAATGGAGCTGGAAAAACCACAGTGTTCAACTGTATTACCCAATTCTATAAACCAAATCATGGCAACATCTATTTTAGAAACATCAAAGATGAAGTCATTAACTTAGTGGATTTAAAAGTGCATCAAGTCATTCGACAAGGGGTGGTCAGAACCTTTCAAAACGTAGAACTCATTAGAGAACTCTCAATATTAGATAACGTGTTGATTGGGGCACACATCGACTACAAAACAGGTGTTTTCTCTCAAGCATTACGATTACCTAAAGCGGTGAAAGAAGAAGCCATCTACAAAGCTAAAGCAGAAGAAATCTTAAAGAAACTTGGTATTTATGAGCGTAAAGACATGCTTGTGTTTGGACAACCTTATGGGATTTTGAAAAAAGTTGAGCTTGCGAGAACCTTCATGTCTGATCCAAAGCTGGTGATTTTAGATGAACCAGCAGCAGGATTAAATGATGTGGAAACACTTCAATTAGCTCAGACAATTAGACAAATTAGAGATGACTTTAATTGCTCAGTGCTCTTGGTTGAACATGATATGCGTTTAGTCATGGATGTGTGTGATACCATCTGTGCCATTAACTTTGGTAAGTTCTTAGCATTGGGTTCAGCCAAAGAAATTCAAAAGAACCCACTGGTACAAGAAGCCTATCTTGGTAAGGAGGAACATGATGAGTGACATCCTGCTTGAAGTTAAAGGATTGAAGATTCGCTATGGTGCGATTGAAGCGGTTAAAGGCATCGACTTGACCATTAATAGAGGTCAGATTGTTGCGATATTGGGGGCTAATGGGGCAGGCAAGACATCAACATTAAGATGTATTTCTGGGTTAGTCAAACCATCTGAAGGAGCTATTCTCTTCAATAATCAAGTGATTTCAAACCTTGAACCTGAAGTGATTGCTAATCTTGGGATTATCCAATCTCCTGAAGGAAGACAAGTGTTCAGAGATTTAACAGTAGAAGAGAATCTTAAAGTAGGAGCTTTCACACTCAAATCAAAGAAGAGACAAAAGGAACTCTTTGAATTAGTGTATTCTACCTTCCCTGTATTAAAGGAGAGGAAAAAACAAGTTTCCTCCACGTTATCTGGAGGAGAACAACAAATGTTAGCGATTGGACGCGCTTTGATGGCTGATCCAAAGCTATTGATTCTAGATGAACCATCTTTAGGGTTAGCCCCACTGATTGTGAGCGACATTATGCGTATCGTCAGTGAAATTGCAAAACAAGGAGTTACCGTACTCATTGTTGAGCAAAACGCAAAGCAGACACTAAAGATCGCCGACTATGCTTATGTGCTTGAATTGGGTGAAATTAACACTCAAGGCGATGCAAAGGTCCTCAAAGATGACCCTAAACTCATTGAAGCCTATTTAGGCGCACACTAAATTGAATTTAATGCATGAAAAGCATTGAAGAGAAAAAGGAGGAACTTATGTTCAAGAAGTTAGTATCTGTTCTTGCATTGGCGTTAGTGGTCACAGCATGTGCCCCAACGGTCAAAGAAGAAGTATCTCAAGGTGTGACTGACACAGAAATTTTAATTGCAAACTGTGCAGCGACATCTGGAGCGTTCGCCCCAGTCGGTGTCCCATTCATCGCGGGTATCCAAGCTTATTTAGATGTCCTTAATGAAGCAGGTGGAATTGATGGACGTCAAGTTAAATTCTTACACGAAGATGATGAATTTGACCCAATCAAAGGTAAAGCATGCTTAACTAAGATGGTTGAAGACGAGCAAGTATTTGCGATCGTTGGACACTTTGGAACACCAGTTGTTGGTGCAACATTAGAAGATCTTAAAGAATATGGTATTCCAGCCGTTTATTTCGCAACAGGTATTGGTCAACTTTACTCTGATAATGCAACTGGTCGTGATCGTGGAATTATGCCTGTACAACCTATTTATCGTACAGAAGGACAAATCATGGTTGCTCGTGCTGTCTCTTTAGTTGATGCTAAGAAAATTGGTATTATCTATACTAATGATGATGCTGGTAAAGACATGTTATGGGGAGCTCAAAAGAAAGCTCAAGAATTAGGATTAGAACTTGTTGAAGCGCAAGTTGCTCCAGGTGCTGCAGACGTTTCTGCTGCTGTAACAACCATTAAAGAAGCAAATGTTGATTTCATTATCGGTGGAGCAATCCAAGCAACTATTCCTACCATTATTAAAGAACTTGCTGCTCAAGGCAACGATAAAGATGTCATCACAACTTACGTTAACGTATCTCTAGCGATTGCTCAAACTTTCGCAGCTGATGCAGCGGGTAAATTCGATGTTTATGGTAATGGTTGGGTTTCTTTTGAAGGAGAACGTGCTGCAGAACTTGCTAAGTTTGCTGAAGCAGCTCCTGATTATGCAGCCAATGCGTTCGCAATGACAGGTTGGATTGCTGCTCATTTCTTTACAGAAGGCTTAAGAAGACTAGCTGAAAGTGGAGAAGTAGTAAACTGGGAAAACTACATGGATGCTATGGAATCTGCTCCAATTGCTAACCCATTTGGTGGATCCATTGACTTTGGTAATGGCAAACGTGCTGGTACTCAAGAAATGAACCTTTCCATTGTTGATGTGAATGAAGCTGGTTTATGGAAAGTTGTGGATGGATTAAAATCCATTGAAGATTTATTAGGAAACTAAGTTAGAATACAAGTATAAGGTTGAGTGGACAACCACTCAACCTTGTTTATTAATAAGGAGAACGACCATGGCACAATGGATAACACTACAAGAAGCATTAGATTTAGTCAAAAATAACGATATGATTGTTACTGGATTAGGGGCAGCTGAAGGACAATCTTTTTTATCTCAACTTCACACGATTGCTCATCGTGTTGACCACGTGAGTGTGACCAATTGCTTGCCTATGTCCCATTTCCCTTTTTTAGAGGAACAATATAAACACATCTTTGAAGTGGATGGTTGGTTTTATAGTGCTGCTTTAAGAAAGATGCATAAACAAGGTAACTTGTCTTTTATTCCAAACCATTTACATTTAGCTGGGATTAAACGCTTAGCACATAAGAAAACCAACATTTATGTTGGTTCATGTTCAGCGGTGGATGAACACGGGTATGTCTCCCTTTCGATGTCCAATACTTATGAAAAGAGAATGATGGATGCGGCAGACATTGTCATTCTTGAATCCAATAAACATTTTCCTCGTACCTTTGGAGACGTGGAAGTGCATATCAGTGACATTGATTACTTGATTGAAGTGGATTATCTTCCTCCTGTTTTACCTGAAACAGAAATGAATGATAAAGATAAGATGATAGGTAGTTATATTGCGGAATACATCCACGATGGAGATTGCATTCAGTTTGGTATCGGAGGTATTCCTAATGCGGTAGCGAATGCTTTAATGGATAAAAAAGACTTAGGTGTTCATACTGAGATGCTCACGACAGGACTCATGAAACTAGCTAAGGCTGGGGTTGTCACGGGTAAAAATAAAACGCTACATAAAGGCAAGATGGTTGCAACCTTCGTGCTAGGAACACAAGAGTTGTATGATTTTGTGAATAATAATCCCTCCGTCATGATTTTAGATGGTAATTATGTCAATGATCCTGCCATCATTGGTTTAAATGATAATCAAATCTCCATTAACACCACACTTGAAGTTGATCTAACGGGTCAATGTTGTTCAGAATCCATAGGATCAACCCAGTTTTCAGGTACAGGTGGACAAAGTGATACCGCAGTTGGGGCACAACGTGCTAAGAATGGAAAATCCTTTATCGCATTGTATTCAACTGCGATGGTAAGAAATCCAGAAACTGGTGAAAAGGAAGAAATCTCGAAGATTGTGGCTCAATTAAAGGCGGGTGCTGCGGTCTCATTATCACGCAATGATGTTGATTATGTGGTGACAGAATATGGTGTAGCTGCTCTTAGAGGAACCAACATCAAGGAAAGAGTTATTCGACTAATTAACATCTCACATCCTCGTTTTAGACAAGCATTACTCGATGAAGCGAAAGAACTAGGGATAATTGTATGATGATTCAAACCTCATATGGAAAGATCCATGTGGAAAGACATGGGGATACTTCTAAACCAGTGTTAGTGTTGCTCAATGGGATTATGATGAGCACACTTTCATGGACGATGTTTGTGTCAAAGTTCACTCCGTATGTTCATTTGGTGTTGATTGATTTTCTAGATCAAGGACAAAGTGAAAAAATAAATCAAGAATATACAGTTCATAATCAAAGAGAGTGCCTTCATCAAGTGTTGAGTGAACTAAGGTTGACTTCCTTTCATTTGTGTGGAATCTCTTATGGTGGAGAAGTGGCATTGGATTATGCGATCAATCACCAAGAAAACATTCAATCTCTCATGTTGTTTAACACCACCATGAAAACATCATTATGGTTAAAGGACATTGGTGATTCATGGATTAAAGCTGCGAAAGATCCATTGGCGTTTTATCTTACGACACTGCCTACCATCTATTCCCATTCATTTTATGAAAGTCATCAAGATTGGATGAAACAACGTAAAACAACATTATTGGATGTTTTCTCTAATCAAGCTTTTCTTGACGCTATGGTGAGATTAACGCATTCATCTGAATCGTTTGATGTCTCATCGCACGTACATCAAATTACAGTGCCAACTTTGGTGGTCAGTTCTGATTTAGATACAATCACACCGCCTTATGAGCAGAAAGCCATTGCAGATAAGATAGAAAACAGTCATTATGTTATTATCCAAGGCAGTGGGCATGCAAGTATGTATGAAAAACCAAACTTGTTTGTTTCTTTAATCCTTGGACATATCATGAGTGATCATCAGTTATCGTTATAAAAATATAGACCAAAATAGGTGAAAGTGGTACACTATTGCCACTGGAGAATTTATGGAAAATTTTGTGAATATGCCTAAAACCAAACGTGGTATGGCAACCTTAAATAAAATAGTAAACTCAGCAGAGAAACTGTTTTATAAAAAAGGCTATCATGGTACTGGAATCAATGACATCACAACCGCTTCCAATGTTGCATTGGGAACCTTTTACATCTACTTTGAAGATAAAATGAGCATCTATCGATACCTCTTAGTACAGTATTCACATCGCATTCGTATGCACATTGCGAAAGAGATTGCTGGTATAGAGGATCGTGTAGAAGCTGAACGGATTGGATTAAGGGCATTTCTTTTGTTTATTGCGAAACACAAACATATCTATAATATTATCTGGGAATCCTTATACATTGATAAGAAACTTTTCGTGGATTACTATACACAGTTTGCGGCAAACTATGCACGTCAAATCAAACAAGCTCAAGAAGCAGATGAAATGAAACGTTATGATCCTGAGATTGTGGCTTTTGTGATGATGGGTATCTCTAACTTTATTGGACTCAATTATATTATGTTTAAAGATGAGAAGAATGTGGATCAAGTGGTGGATGAAGTCATTAAGATCTTAAAGGATGGACTGTTTACATGAGAATTGTTTTAGCTTCAGCGTCTCCTCGTCGTATTGAACTGCTTGAACAAGTGGGCATCCATGTCGAAGTTGTTCCAGCTCATGTGGATGAAACCATTTTTGAGTATGAATCCGCACATGTTGCTATTCAACGTTTAGCTCAATTGAAAAACGATACGATTTTTAATCAATATTCTGATGCATGTGTCATCTCTGCGGATACCATGGTTATTCTTAATGATGCGATATTCAATAAACCCATGGATGAAGAAGATGCTTTTAGAATGCTGAAAGCGTTGAGTGGACAAACCCATCAAGTCATGACTGCCATGATGATTCAATCGGCTCAATTTAAAAAAGAAGTGTTATCCATCACACATGTGAGTATGGCACAGTTAAGTGATCAAGACATTTGGGATTACATAAAAACCAACGAACCTATGGATAAAGCAGGAGCATATGCGATTCAAGGAAAAGCAGGTTGGATGATTCAAAAGATTGAAGGAGACTTTTACACTGTGGTAGGGTTACCTCTTTATGAATGTGTCAAAATCCTTAGAGAAAATCATGTCATGGACTTGCAAAAAGAGGAATAATTGTTTATCATAGACTAGCACACGCCGCTATAGTTCAATGGTAAAACGGAGCAATGGTAATGCTCAGCTCCCAGTTCAATTCTGGGTAGCGGCACCATGTTAAAATCAAAGCCTTAACAGGCTTTTTTTTGTGGCTTATAAAAGGGTTCTCTATGATACAATGATAATTAGATTGGGGTGTACTATGACAAAACAAAATTCATTAACGTTAGTGATTTTAGCGGCAGGGATGGGAAGTCGTTTTGGAGGATTAAAGCAAATTGAACCCGTAGGCACAAACCACGAATCCATCATTGATTTCACCATTTATGATGCAATACAAGCAGGATTCAATCGTTTAATACTTATCATTAAAAAAGAACACGAAGAACTTTTTGAAACTAATTTAGTTCATAAAATCAGACCTTTCATTCACGTTGATTATGCCTACCAAGACATTGAGTTTCTAACATCACATGTATTGAAACCGGAGCGGGTTAAACCATGGGGAACCACCCATGCCTTGTTGAGTTGTAAGGATTTAATTGATGGACCTTTTATGATTTGTAATGCGGATGATTATTATGGACCTCACGCTTTTAAGACCATGGCTCACTTTTTAAGAAATGAAGTTGATCATTATGAATATGCTATGATGGGATATCGTTTAAAAAACACAACTTCTGAGCATGGCACAGTTACTCGTGGCGTGTGTACTTCAGATCAAGGCTATTTAACCCAAGTGGACGAAATCAAAGACATTCGTCGCTCTGCTTCTGGCCACGAATATTTAAAAGAAGATACATGGTTTCCTATTGATGATGAAGCCTTGGTTTCCATGAACTTCTGGGGATTTGATGAAAGCATCATGTCACTTGCTTATGATGTGTTTGATGCATTCTTATCAACACAAGCATTGAATGATCCACTTAAAGCAGAACATGTCTTACCAACCATGATTTCACAGTGTCTAGAACTTGAGGCTTGCAAAGTTAAAGTGCTATCCTCAGAAGACGCTTGGTATGGTATTACCTATCAAGAAGATCGTGAAAGAGTGGTACAAGCTTTAAAGCAACTTAAAGAAGAGGAAGTGTATCCATTTGATTTGTGGAAGCAATAAGTCTTGCCTTGTGAAAATGGAGTTGGTATAATACAAACAAATCAAATCGTTGAATGGAAAATAGTAGGACTATCTCTTATGCATAGAGAACTGATGGTTGGTGTAAATCAGTGATAAGACTAGTGTGAATGGGTCCATGAGATCAAGGCGAATCAAGTAGCTAAGACGCAGGCTAAGCGTTATCAGACAGCACGACTATGGTAGTAGTCGATAAAGATATCGTTTTAACGATAATTAGGATGGCACCGCACGCAACCCATTGCTCCCTAGGCGAGTGGGTGGCTTTTTTGTTTATTTCATAATAAGAAAGGAACCCCATTATGAAAACAAAAGATCTAGCATTAGCGGCCATTTTATTAGCCATTGGACTTGTCCTACACAGCTTAGTTCCACCTATCTTTGGTGGAGTTAAACCTGATTTCTTATTGGCAACCATGGTCATTGCGATATTGTCGCAACCCAAATTAAGAAATACGCTCATCATTGGAGCTGCAGCTGGAATATTAGCAGCACTAACGACTGGTTTTCCTGGTGGTCAAATCCCAAATATCATCGACAAGTTAGCTTCAGCTGTGTTAACCCTTGTTCTAATCAAAGCAACACTCAGTGTCCATTCCATGTTTGTGCTAGGACTCATTAGTGGAGTCATCACCCTCTTCAGTGGAATGGTGTTCTTAACCAGTGCCTTATTGATTGTTGGACTTCCTGCTCCATTAAGTACTTTGTTTGTGATTGTGGTTATTCCAACTGCCATTGCGAATGCACTGAGTGGCGCTATCTTGTTTAAACTCTTTCAACCATGGTTAAACCTAAATTGGATCCATCTACAGCCTTGATATGAATGAAAAAGCATCGCTAACCAGCGATGCTTTATTTAAAGAGTAATGACCACAGTGTTTCTATTATCGAGCTTGCTGCAATGAATGTGGCTATTGAGGAAAAGATATTGGCCATAGCCGTGACCCACAAAACTTTTAAAGCTTTATTCTTGAACGCTTTCTTAAAGGATAATATATCATCACTCATTGAAGTGAGATCACTGACCTTAGGTTTACTAGCAAAGAGCTGTGCTAAACCAGCAAACCAGCCTGCTGCCAATAAGGGGGATAGAGAACTGATTGGTGCAGCCACAAAGGCGGTGAGAATGGCTAAAGGATGTCCAAAAACCAGTGCAGTGCCAAGTGCAGACATGGAACCATTGATGAGAATCCATGATACGATTGAATCAACTCCACTTTGTGCATTAAGCGTGAAGGTGAAGCCAATAAGCAATAGGATGGTGAGGGGGATAAACCATCCCCAGATAGATTTCTTTTTGATTGGAGCGCTAGATATGTCTTTCATTGGTAATAGAGATGCTTTAGCCTTTATCATACCTGGCGCATGAGCTGCCCCAACTACCGCTACAATATTCTTGTAGGGTGATGAAAGAATTTTGTTCATCATATAATGATCACGCTCATCAATGAGCGTTCTTTTAATGTTGGGAAGTTTTTTGCTGAGTTCCTTAAGAGCATCTTCAAGAATGTCTTGTTGTTTAAGGTGTTCAATTGAAGCTTCATCAATCTTATCACTTGTAAATAAGGATAGAAGCACATCACTGCCTAAGGAAAGTTTTGCCATAAGGATAAAGAATGAAAGACACGTTGTATCGTAATGCTGACATCACGATCCATAGGTACTAAAGGTAAACGATGTTGATATGCTTCATCCACTGCAGCTTTCATCTCGGCACCTAAAGGAACATCTAGGTTAGCTGCAATTTTTCGTTGGAATGTACTTAATAGTAGATGCATTAAAAGAGATCCAACCTCTTTGCGCTTAAATACACTCATTAAGTCTAAAGTGGAAAAATCCTGAGGATGTTTTAAGGCATGAAGCCGTTTTGAATCCAATTCGATGAAAACCGCATCAAAAACCATTGAATTCATGGTGTCATGAACCAATTGGACACTGGCTTGTGAGACGTGTGCAGTGGGAATTAAAGTGATGATTTTATCATCGTGAGTGAAAGTTATTGTTTCTGAAATCATGGTATCAGTTTACCATAAATGAAGGGGATGTTGGATGCTTTTAAATAATTGAGGTTTCAATTAAAGTCGATATGATATAATGATACAGATTAGGAGGATGTGTCATGTTTAATCTCTCATCCATACAAAACATCATTGATGCGTTACGCGTTGTCTTTGATATTGGTTTAATGTGGATTATTGTCTATTACGCCATTAAACTGGTCCGAAATAATGCTAGGACTGTTCAAATTTTTAAAGGGGTCATTCTCATTCTTTTAATTAGAGGAATTGCCACTGGATTAGGAC
>JAJOHZ010000011.1 GCA_021209625.1 Erysipelotrichaceae bacterium
TTGGCTGTTAAGCAATCAGTTGGGTTCTTTTAGTTCTTGGATGAACAATGGGATACTTTAAATCTACTCTTTGATCCATCCAATAATGTTGAAGAATATTTTGAGAATCTGCTCGTGAACTTCTCAGTTTTGCTTAAAGCAGCTTCTAAGATTTATTGAAGGCAGTTTTGGACCACATCCAATGATACCGATCCCTTGGAATGTGGAGATTGTGGTGCTTGTGGATAAAGTGAATCACATTGAAGTGATCGGTGTACATGAAAGCAGTGAGACCAACTTTAATCATCGTGTTGTCTCTAGTGTTGATGAACTGCAAGAATTTGCAAAGGAAGTGAAATTTCCAACTCATGGACTACTACTGCGTCCAGATCATGAATCTCATAAAAAAATCATCAAAGATATAACATCAGATGAAAAACTCATCGATGCTTTTCATCGATGTTTGAAAGAGTCTAAACATAATCGAGTGTTTGTGGAAACCGACATGAGAGCCCATCGCAATCCAACACGTATGAATAACATTCAAAAAGCCACCCAACACATGGTGGATCAGCTGCTTACACGATGCCCAGTCTGCCAATGCCCTGGGTTTGTGATCACAAGTAAGGTCAAGGGATTACCTTGTGAGTGTTGTGGTGAACCAACTCAACTTGTTTTAAAACATATTTATTCATGTCAGCGATGCAAGTATCAAGAAGATAAAATGTATCCTCATGGAGTTAAGGGTGAAGCCCGATACTGTGATTGGTGCAATCCTTAAGGATTGATTCTTTGATGATGAACTCATCTATGAGATAATGTGAGGCAATCAGAGGTGATGAATATGAAACGTGCATTGATCAGTGTCAGTGATAAAACAGGAGTGATTGAACTAGCTAAACAACTTATTGAATTAGAAGTTGAAATCGTTTCAACAGGAGGAACCTATGCTTTACTTCGAGCTCATAACTTACCTGTATTAAGCGTAGAAGAGGTGACGCATTTTCCAGAAATGCTAGAGGGAAGAGTGAAGACACTTCACCCTTATGTTCATGGGGGAATACTCTTTAAGCGAAACAATCAAGAGCATCTTGAAGTGTTAAACCAATACAATATCCAACCTATTGATATAGTGATTGTTAATCTTTATCCATTTGAAAAAATCATTCAAGATCCACATCATACATTGGATGATGCGATTGAAAACATTGATATTGGTGGACCAACGTTGCTCAGAGCGGCAGCAAAGAACTTTAATGATGTCTGTGTGATCGTTGATCCATCTGATTACACCATCTTACTGAGACAACTCAAAGAACATGACAAACCATCCTATGAGTTTAAGAAAGCCATGGCATTAAAAGTCTTTCAGCACACTTCATTCTATGATGCTTTAATTGCCCAGTATCTGAATGAAGAATTGTTTCCACAAAACCTTATACAGTCCTTGACTAAAGTCATGGATTTACGTTATGGGGAAAATCCTCATCAGCAGGCTGCTTTCTATGCTAATCAATACAATCAAAATTCATTACTCATGAATGCAGAACAACTTCAAGGCAAAATGTTGTCTTACAATAATCTGCTTGATGCCAATGCTGCAATAGAACTTCTAAAGGAATTTAATCTACCCACATGTGTGGTCATCAAACACACCAATCCATGTGGTGTGGGATCAGCGACTACCATTGAAGAAGCTTACTTTAAAGCTTATGAAGCTGATAAAATCAGTATATTTGGAGGCATTGTTGCCTTGAATCAAGAAGTGAATGAAACAATTGCAAATCATTTGTCTTCCTTGTTTCTGGAAGTTATTCTAGCTCCTTCATTCAGTGAACAAGCGCTGCTGCTTCTTTCAAAAAAAGTGAATGTAAGGTTAATGCGCATTCATTTAAGTCATGAGTCTAAATCATCATTAACATACACTTCCCTGAATGGGGGATGGCTTGTTCAAACAAAGGATGAAGATGCTTTTGATTATTCGACCATCAACGTGGTGAGTGGAACACTTCAAGATCAAGATTGGGATGATGCTGTGTTTGCGATGAAGGTATGTAAGCATGTGAAAAGCAATGCGATTGTGATTGCTAGAAATGGGATGACCTTAGGTATTGGTGGTGGACAAAGCAATCGAGTTGGTGCTGCTAGGATAGCCTTGGAAATGGCCCAAGAAAAAGCACAAGGGGGAGTATTGGCTTCAGATGCATTTTTTCCTATGCCAGATACTGTAGAACTTGCTGCACAATATGGTATTCAAACCATCATTCAACCTGGGGGCTCCATTAAAGATGATTTAAGCATTGAAGCATGCAAGAAACATAACATCACGATGATATTAACTGGAATTCGCCACTTCAAACATGGATGATGATTTGTAAAAAAGCTGGGATTTTGCTAGAGTAGGAAGAAGACAAGGAGGTTGTGAATGAGAAACATCATCTTAATCTTAATTCTTCAACTTTGCTATGTACCGATGTTAGCATTAAGAACCATCAGTATGGTGAAAAAACTCACCTTACTGACAGCATTCTTTGGTTTTCTTGAATCCATTATTTATGTTTTTGGTTTAGCACTTGTCTTAACAGGTGATCAATCAACACTAGCCATGCTAGTGTATGCAATAGGGTATTCATTAGGATTAATGATTGGCATTAAAGTCGAAGATCGTATTGCGATAGGCTATCGCTCTGTGTTAGTGAACATCAAAACCATCAATCATGACTTGGTTCAATCTTTAAGAAATCAAGGTTATGGGGTCACTGTCACTCAAGGGGATGGTCGTGAAGGAACACGCACCATGCTGGACATTCTGACCAAGCGCTCATCTGAGAAAGCTTTGTTTAAGCTGATTGAATCGTATGAACCCCATGCTTTTATCACTTCCTTTGAACCAACACGATTTAAAGGTGGATACATCGAACAACTCATGAAGAAACAGAATTCGAATAAAAAACCAAGTCCCTCAAAACTGAGATAAGCAAAGAAAAAGGTTTGAGAAAAGCACTCAAACGTATCGTTGACGAAGTGAAAGAATTGTTTAGATTAAAACAAGGGACGAAATGAAAAAGAATTGAACATCCAATCATGGATGTTTTCTTTTCAATTTTATGGTACATTGATTTTAATAACATTTAAGTGAGGTTTTCCATGAATCTATCAATGCCATTCGCCATGCAGATGGTGGAAGAATTAAGCACAATTTTATCCCAACACATCAATTTCATTGATAAAGAAGGTGTCATCATTGCATCATCAGATCAACAACGTATTGGTAGTGTTCATATGGGGGCAAAGAAGCTTATTCAAGAAAACCTTCCCTACATCGTCATCGAATCTGATCTTGAGTATCCAGGGTCAAAACAAGGGGTGAATTTACCGATTGTGGTGGATGATGAAATCATTGGAGTTATTGGCATTACGGGTGAAAAAGAACGTGTTGAGAAATATGGTGAAATCATACGTAAGTTCACTCAAATGTACATCCGTGATGAACACGTTAAACAAACCAAAGCTCAAGAAGAGAAGATGGTTTCTCGCTTTCTTGAAAACTGGCTAATGCATGCTCACAGCATCAATGAACCCAATTTCATTGATTTAGCACACTCTCTTGGGATTGCGGTTCATCTTCCACGACGCATTGTCATGGCTAGTTTCATTGATCAAGAAAGCAATGACATGAAACACAAACAAGGACAACTTGATCAAGCCACACGCTATCTTAAGAAAGCCATGTGTGATCATCATCAAACCTATGCCTTGCGAATCGGAACACGCCATGTCTTCATGATCTTGGATACCAAAGATGAACACATCAAACAACACTGTGCTGCAATACGACAACACATCAAACAAACCTATGATTGGGATATTCGTTTCGGTTTTGATGCGCATACTTTTGATTATACTCAAGCTCATTATTACTACATTCAAGCCAAAAAAGCCCTCAATGCAGCCTTAAGTGTGGCATCTCAGCCCATCATGGGGTATCAAGATTTACAGTTGGAATTGTTGTTAAGTGAACTATCAGCACCATTAAGACAAGAATTCATTGATAAACTCTTTAAAGGAATGGCTCAGGAATACATTAGAGAAGCACTACAGATGTGTGATGTGTTGTATGCCCATAATGGTTCACTTACTCAGGCATCAAATCATTTGTTTATTCATAAAAATACCCTACAATACAAGTTGAATAAGTTAACAGAGTTAACAGGATATGACCCTCGTCATGCATTATCAATTCCGTTGTATAGCTTAGCATTAATCTTCTTTAAATCATTATAAACATGATTCAACAAGGATATTTCTTTTTTGTTTTGTAAGACAAATAAATGCGCTTACAATTAGTCTTAGTACTATAGAAGAAAGCGCATTCATTTTTTATAATGAAATAAAGTGAACACCTAAGGTGTTTTGAAGGAGAAAGTATGAGCGGATTACCATTGATCGTCACCTTCGTTATTGCTATTGCTGTTATGATTGTAGCCATTTCGAAATTCAAGCTTCACCCATTCTTAGCCATTATGGGAACCTCTTTAGTATTAGCTATTGTTGTAGGATTACCTCTTATTGACATTGCTGCGACAGAGACAACACCCGCTAAACAGGGGATTGCTACCATTATTGGGGCAGGGTTTAGTGGAACATTCTCAAGTATTGGGATTGTCATTATTTTAGGAGCATTAGTAGGTACGCTATTAGAGCGCACTGGAGCAGCCATTAAATTAGCTGACTTGGTTGTTAAAGTAGTGGGTAAAAAGAATCCTGAACTCGCAATCATGATCATGGGATGGATTGTTTCTATTCCTGTGTTCTGTGACAGTGGATTTGTTATCTTAGATCCTATTCGTAAAGCTTTACGTCGTAAAACTCAAGCGTCCAGTGTGGCAATGACCGTCGCATTATCAGCTGGTTTATATGCTTCACACGTGTTAATTCCTCCTACACCAGGTCCAATTGCAGCAGCAGGTTCTGCGGGTCTTGCCGATAATTTGATTCTAGTCATGGGTATGGGTGCTTTGGTTTCCATTCCAGCCTTAATTGCCGCTTACTTCTATGCACTGTATATTGGTAAGAAAGTGAAAACCGTTGAAGATGAAGATAATAGCTTAGTCAGTAACACTTATGATCAATTGGTAGCGGAATATGGCAAACTTCCAAGTGGATTCAATGCTTTAGCACCGATTGTCCTTCCGATATTCTTAATGGCATTAAGCTCAATCGTTGTTGCATTCAAGATGAGTGGTCAACTTGTGACCATCATTCGTTTCTTAGGAAATCCAGTCTTAGCTTTAACGGTAGGATTACTTTTTGGAATTGTTCTTCTTTTTGCAAGTGGTAAGAAAGATGAATTCAATGGTTTAACCAATGATACATTAAAGATTGTTGGTCCGATCTTGTTTGTGACTGCAGCAGGGGGTGTCTTGGGTCGTGTTATTGCTTCTGCAGGATTTGTTGAATACATTCGTGCCAATGCAACCGTGATTGCAGGGGTTGGTATCTTCTTCCCGTTCCTTATTTCTGCGATTTTAAAAACAGCTCAAGGGTCATCCACTGTGGCAATTGTAACGACTGCAGGTATCTTAGGTAGTTATGCCGCATCCGATTCTCTTATGGTTGCATTAGGTCTTAATACTCCGGTGCTTGCTGCATTAGCAGTTATGGCCATTGGGGCTGGTTCAATGACTGTTTCTCATGCGAATGATAGTTATTTCTGGGTTGTCACTAACTTTGGACAAATGAAAGCTGAAGAAGGTTACTTAACTCAAACGGCAGTTACCCTAGTCATGGGTATCGCAGCCATGATTGCTATTTTCGCATTATCTTTAATATTCTAGGATGTCGTGACTTCCACACGGTGAGAGGGGATGTATGAAAAAAATTGTTTGTATTCCAGATTCTTATAAAGGAACGTTAAGTTCCATCACCGTGTGTGAGGTGATGAAAAAAGTGATTCACCACCATTTTCCAATGTGTGATGTGATTACAATCCCTGTCGCTGACGGGGGTGAAGGAAGTGTGGATGCTTTCCTATCAGCGATGCCAGGAGAAAAAGTATTTACACAGGTGCATAATCCGTATTTTGAAAAAATGAATGCATTTTATGGTCGCTTTGATGATCATCTTGCGGTCATAGAAATGGCTGCAGCAGCTGGATTACCTTTAGTGAGCGATCGGCCGAATCCAAGTTTAACCTCTACCTATGGGGTTGGAGAACTCATCTTGGATGCTATTGAACACGGCGCTCGACACATCATTGTTGGTTTAGGTGGATCAGCAACAAATGATGCAGGTTGTGGTGCTGCTTGTGCCTTAGGAGTCAAGTTCTTCAATCAAGAAGGAGAAACCTTTATTCCTGTTGGAGCAACACTCAAAGACATTGTTCGAATTGATACGTCAATGGCTGATGAAAGGCTTGAAGGCATTAGCATAACCACCATGTGTGATATTGATAATCCACTGTATGGAATTCATGGTGCAGCCCATATTTTCTCGCCACAAAAAGGAGCTACTCCTTCCATGGTGCTTGAATTGGATGAAGGTTTAAAACATGTAGCTGCCATGATTGAAACATGGTGTCATGTGGATGTGTCGACCTTATCAGGTGGTGGTGCAGCAGGTGGTATGGGAGCAGGTATGGTAGCATTCTTTAAAAGCACACTTCAAATGGGAATAGAAACCATTCTTGATGTGGTAAAATTTGATGAGTTGATTCAAGGAGCAGATTGCATATTTACAGGTGAAGGAAAAATTGATTCACAAACTCTTCGAGGTAAAGTTCCAGTTGGAGTAGGGCGAAGAGCGTTGAAACAACACATTCCAGTCATTGCGATGGTAGGAGCTATTGGAGAAGGTATTGATGAGGTGTATCATCAAGGCATTAGTGCCATCTTTAGTATCAATCCTCAACCTGTTGACTTCAGTGTTGCGAAAAACCATGCGTATGAAAACCTTCAATTAAGTATGGATAATGTGATTAGAACATTAAAGACATTCAATCAATAATATGTAAGAAAACACCAAGATACAACTTATCTTGGTGTTTTCATTGAAGTTATTACTTATCATTCGAGGTATTCTCGTTTCAATGATGAGATTGTTTATTTGTACAGTTTTAATCCTACAACCATTCCTCTTGGATAATCTGGAGAAGTAATCATTGTGTGATAATAAGGAATATCTTTGAGTTGATTTGCATCAACCATGGTTAATGTTTTCACTGTTTTGTTTTCAATGTTTAGTCTCACCTCTTCAATTAAGACGTATGCAATGTCTTCACCTATTGGAATATCTGATTCCTCTTTGATGACTAGAGTATCAATGACTTCATACTGTTCATTCATCATAATAAGTTGCAGTGATTGCAAAGGATCATATGATTTTAATCCAATATCGAAAATAATTGACTTCTGACGGTTTACTCCATTCACTGTTTGGTTGGTATCATATTCAAACTTGATTGCACCACTTCCCATGTCCATTAAGACGGATTCACTCATTTGAGTATAGTATTGCCCTTGTTCATTCTTGTAAATCGTATAGAATCTAAAGAGTTGACGGGTGCTAGTAAAAAAAGGAAGTTTTGCTGTAAAGGTGATGGTTTCAGATTCTTCTTTGACTTCAGTATGGGTATGTGTTTCCATAAACTGTCCTGAAACGGTAGAATAACTGTATTCTTGATTGTCTTCACCGATATGACTTTCCATCAAGAAATAAGTTTGTGTTTTATCGTTGACATTAAATGGAGGGATTTCCATGCTATCATTGGTGGGTATAGCGACATACAATCCAACTGGAAATGGCTCAATCTCATTGTCTAAAACAGGTGGTTGTGATTTCGCCAGTGCACATCCACTTAAGCTAATAAGTAAGAAGGTGAGTAAGTATTGTTTAATTTTCATCATCGTTCTCCTTGTTGAGTTCGCCATCAAATGAAAGTAAATCTCCCACCTGACATTCCAAATAGAAGCAAATTCGATTCAGTGTTGCAAAGCGAATGCCTTTGACCTGACCTGTTCTTAAGAGTGACATGTTTGCTTCAGTGATGCCTACCTTTTCACATAATTGTTTACTGCTCATCCCCATGGCTTTCAATCGATCATCTAGATTGACTCTTATACCCATCAGATGAATCCTTCATTTTCTTCTGTAGTTTTGATGCCTGTAAACAAGATTGAAGATAGGGCATTGATAAGTAAAGCAAAGATCATTTCAAACCATGGTACATCCAAAGATACACTGACATGGCCTAGAGAATGAAAGAAAATCAAGTTGAGAATTCCAATGAGTAGTGGACCTCCTAATGCTGAGAAGAAGAGCAAGATTGATGTTGATTGCAGGGATTGAAGTGGTTTAATGCATTCAGCAGAGAATGTCTTACCTTGAATGATTTCAAGCAGGTGAATGATATGCTTAAGAATCACTAATAGTAGACATGCAATGAAAGAGTTGAATACAAGCTGATAAAACACAAAGAAATGGTCCATGGAACTACTCCATGTGTTAATGAGTTCTTGATAGGGAAGAAAGAGTGTTGATGAAAGAAAAATAGCACTGACTAGACTAATCCATTGTAGAAGTTTGAAGCTTGTTTGAGGTTTTTTGAGCTGTGGAGAAACATGAAGTAATACCACAAGACCAATGAGTCCTAATATGATTAAACTGATCATGAACATCATGACAGGTTTTAGTTCACTCCAACTCATCATTGGTTTAACAAACGAGTAATTAAGTAGTCCAAAAACACTAAAATAGGTAAAGGCACTTAAAGTGATGAGTGCACATCGTGTTAATAATGAGAGTTTCTTAATGCGATAAAGAACCAAAAGAGGAATGCTTCCAATGAATAGAAAGATGATCCATGCAAGGATGTTAAGAAGTGGATGCATTAAAGATAGAGTTCTTAGTGAAGAGACGATGAAAGCAAGTGGAAAACTGATGATTTGAATTAAAAGTGAGTTCAGGGTTGAATCATCAAACCATAAGAATGAAAACCCCAGTAATATAGATACAATGATGATGGTGTTAAAGAAACGATTCATAGAACCTCCAATTATTGTTTTACAATAATTCTAAATCCATCATACACTATAAATTATTGTAAAACAATAATAATTAAGCATTATTTTCTAAACACTAGATTTTTAACATGTATAAAATATGCATTTCTAATACTGCGTTAGAAATTGGATTGTTTGAAAAAGGAACTTTTACTATGATGTGTCTATCCAAAGGAGGTCAAAGATGAAACAGTGGATAAAAAACAGTTTATATATTATAGCCGGATTATTCGTAGGATTAACACTTGTACCTGCGTTTGCGAATTCTGTACTCAATACCACAAGTACTCAAACATCATTGATATCAGAAGCTGAGGCAATTGACTCCGCAATGAATCATACAGATGAAATGTTTGAACTTGTCAGTGTCCGATTAGATGCAGATGATAATGAGTTTGATATTATCTTAGTGAATGAATTTAAATCAGTGGATGTGGAAGTGAATGCAACTTCGGGTAAAGTTACGGATTGGGACGTCACATGGATTCGAAATGGATCACTCATTTCAGTTTGAAGAAGCCAAATTCATTGCCTTACAACGTGCTGGAGAAGGATATACAGTCTCTTATGTTGATTTGGATGATGATGACGATACATGG
>JAJOHZ010000005.1 GCA_021209625.1 Erysipelotrichaceae bacterium
ATAAGGCAATGGTTAAAATCACTTGTGCAATGTGTTCATCCACACTAGAGAAGGTAGGTCGATGGGCAATTGAAGCGACTTTGTAACATGGCTTATCCTTTTTCTTACGTAAGTCTTCTAAAACCGTTAATGCAGCTTGATCTAAGACAATGGAAGTTTGATTAAGTAATAATACGTTGGATTTCTTTCCTTTTTTAATCGGTTTAATGCTTTGAATGGATTTGTATCGAGTATACACGCCATCAAGTGAGAATCCTTTTTCAAAGAACAACACTTGACGGTGGGTTTGTGCAGCTAAGATGTTTCCAATGAAGGCACAAATCAAAGCAATGGTGATACCCATGTTGTTTAAGTCATCCACATTGAGTAATCCTAAAGCAACAGATAAACCCGCCATGACCGCATTGAGTAATATCGCATTCTTACTTGAATCCACTCGTTGTATAAACTTATATTGTTCCTTCAGTGAATCATTCATCTTCGTGTATTTCATCTTCTCATAGACATTGAATATCACAAAGGCAATCCCTGCTACGCTACCTGCAATTAATCCAAACATAGTTGTTCCTCTTTCTAATTGACTTGTTTATAGTATAAAGCTTAATCCCCATCCACATAAAGCACTAATGAGTATGATTTGAAAAGATTTGAGTTTAAAGAAGTGTAAACATGCACTTAGCATAACCACCATGACTCCTCCATAGATGAGTAAAGGTGAAGAGACACTTAAATCCAAGAAGGTATTGCGCCATAACAGAAAGGCTGAAGACAAGATGAGTCCAATCATGCTTGGTTTAAGTCCTTTAAGAATACGTGCAACATATCGATTATTACGATACTTGCTTAATGAAGGGGCAATGAGTAACATCATGATCACTCCACTAAGAGCTACCCCAATGGAAGCAATGATCCCACCAAACACGCCCGCAATCTTAACACCCACCACCGTCGCCATGTTGATGCCAATCGGTCCTGGTGTGGACTCAGAGATCGCAATCATGGTCATAAGAAAGCGTTCATCAAACCATCCTGTGCTTTGACCTAACTCAATTAAATGAGGTATGGTGGCTAATCCTCCTCCAATGGTGAAGGTACCAATAAGTAGAAAGCGAATAAACAAATCAAGGTACATCATAGTTTATGCCCCCACAATGCACTTAAGGCAATGCTTAAAGCCACAATGAGTAATGAAGACCACTGTAGTCCTAAGAAAAGCACCATCACAAGGATGAGTAGTCCCCAACCATACAGATTGAGGGCACTCTTTTGTATGAGTCCTAAGATGGTATAGGCAATAAGCACCCCTACTCCAATTTGAATGGACAAGAAAATCATTTCAAAGGTAGGATTAATATTACTTGTGCTTAAATACATTCCAATGAGGGTTAGTAATAAAATCGATGGCAACATGGTTGCAAGGGCTGCCACAAGAGCAAGTCTAGCATTAAATTTACGGGCTGTAATCAAGGTTGTGGTGTTAATCGCAATGATGCCCATGCTTAGTTGAGCCATGGCATACCCTTCTAACACTTCATCTTCGCTAAACCAGCCTTGTTTCTTCACCACTTCATCCATGAGTACCGGAAGCATGGCATAACCACCTCCAAAGGTGAATAAACCCACTTTAAAAAAACTTTTAAAGATTTTTAGAACCATGTTTCCTCCTTTCTTTCACCCACCAAACTCCAAGCAAGATCAGTGTTGCTCCACTCATGTCTAACACAATGTCACTGAGTTGACCCGATCGTCCTGGCACAAAGCGTTGGATCGTTTCATCCATGATGGCCACACTTAAACATAACATCCAAGAAGTAATTACCCATTTGTTTATACTTTGGTGCGTCAAACTAATTAAACACATCATTAAGACACTGAAGTTAAGCACATGCGCTGTTTTTCTGACTAACACCACCATGTCTTGAAGTGTGATGGTGTGCATAGGCACACTCCTATCAAGCAAAGACAATCCCCACTGTGCTAAGCGTGAGCTTGCCAATGAAGAGTCTGATGCGTTTTGTAAAGAAAAAGAGAAAATAAAGAGAACCCATGTGAGGGTTGCTAGGATGGATAATGGATGTGGTCTTTTAAGCAACTTCATAGTTATAGTTTACCATATTTTAAGGAACTATGAAGTGATAAAAAAACATCCTAGTTTAAGGATGTTGGTTCATGGTGTGGGAGTGTCAGTTGATAATCTTCTTCATAATCATTGATGAACTGAATGCTTAAGGCCAGGATAAGACGATATAATTCTTTGATTTGTAAGCGATGATTAAAGGAAAGTAAACCAGACTCAAACTCATCACGCATTAAATCAATGTCTAAGGTACTCACCCATCCAAAATCAAACAGATGAAATAAAGCTGGGTCTTCACTTTGAAGGTGCTCATACACGGATAAACATGCATCAATGGATTTATCACTAAGATGATCCACATCCTCATTCAGTATCAACATGGCAGAGCGAAAGATCCCTAACATATGGTGAATACGAACCATCATGGCTGGAGTATCAAAGATGTCAAAGCGAAAAATTAGCTCATCCATGCCTAAATGATCATAGGCTTCTTTAAGATGAGGTTGAGCTTCAAAGGCCAATTCAATGAGTTGGTCCACATGCGCTCCCGCAAAGAAGGCCGTGATGTCATGAGCATGGCGACTCATTTCTGGGGTTATCGTTTTAGGTAAGATCATCACATTCCTCCTCTATCTCAATGATGTCATAAAAGTATGGAATCACCCACTCTTCAATAAAAGAGTTGAGGTAATGAGGACGAGGTTGGCTTAGATGATGCAGAACATGCAAACTGATGCGCTCCTTAAGTGTAAGTTTTTGTTGACTTAAGGCTTTATGGAGCATTATAGCACATGATTCTGTAGAGTACCATAACATATTAAGCTGTTGGTTTTCAATGGCTATAAGGACCCTATGAGCCATCTGTTCAAGGGATTGGAAATCATGGATGGAATGGGAGTGTTTGATTTGATAGCTCATAGTGTTACCTCACACACAAAGCATAAACCACTCCCTTCTTCGATTCAATGCGAACACATGATAAAAATAAAAAAAGTGATTTATTTGTCCTATTTAAAGGGATAATTCACTTTCAATGATACATTTTTTACTTAGAGTGTTCTTTTTTTATCTTGAAACCTTTGTATCCTTTTCTAAGTTTTTCCTTGTGTGAACCTGGATTGAATAAATCCATTTTAACTTTCACTTCTTGTATGTTTTCAAAATTGATTTGAATCGTTTTTTTAATTTGTCTTGTGTCATAATACCCCAAAGGTTACTTTAAAATCATATCACAGAAATGCACACAGGACAAAAATCCAAAACCAATTCACTGCCGTATTATCACACTTTAAAGGAAATAATACATATTCACCCATTATTGATGAAAAACAGCACAGAAAAACTCCCTTCAATGTCACTCACATTGATAGAGGTGAGTGTTGATGTTGAAGGGAGTTTAATCAAAGATTAAACGATTTTAATGGAATGTCTTTTCTTAGAAATAAGCACAAGTAACCCACCCAATGACAATAACATCCATGCTCTTGAGTCTTGATCATGAGTTTCTGGAAGTTGTTCATTGTCCTCTTCCTCATCAACAGGAGGATCTTCCTCCTCATCATCATCGACTGGAGGTTCCTCCTCATCTATGGATTCAGGTACATCATACATCAAAGCAAATGGTGAAAACTGATGGGTAGTAAAGGTGATCGTCCACGTCAGAGGATCAAGTGTGAATTCAAGTTCTGTGTCCTCTTCATCTTCTTCTAAATGAAAGAGACGATAATTGGTGAACCCACGATCTTTAAGTGGAATCACAAAACTCATTTCAATGCCTGCTTCAAAGTCACCATAGAAACTTAAATTACTTGAATAAGGGAAAACATTGCCTTCCTCATAATATAAAATTACTGGTTTAATAAAGAAGAATTGAACTCCTTTGTTGCTTTGTGTGTTGTAGAAGTCCATAAACTCTGATAGTTCATCATCATCAAAGTCATTGAAGGCTTCATGATTCACCACAAGAAGAAGTTTATAGTATGAGTAATATTCAACAAGCCAACTGAACTCACTCTCTAAATACCCTTCTGGTAAGATATAGGTGCCATCTTCCACAAAATCACTTTCAAATAGCTTATCAGAGGAATTGAAGTCTTCAATACTGATCAAGACAGGAGTTAACACAAGACTGTCTTTAAACCCATAACAACGATTCTCCACAAGAATAAAACGACCGTATTGATCTCTCCAACCAATAAAGAGCTTTCCTTCGATACCCGCATCACTCAAGTTGTATGGGGTCATTGGACAGAACATGTCATTTGGTAAGTATGAACCTTCATCCACAGGCATAAACGCTTGATACTCTTCAGATTCATACGTGATGGTTAAGGTTTCCACCACCTGCATGATGCTGGTGTCTTCCATTAGTGAATCACCCACATGCACACGATACGTAAACTCACGAGGACCCATTTCACCCGTGGTTGAAAACTCAAGATAGTTTAAGATGTTCACAAATTCATTGGCTGGGATTGGTACATTGGTTTCAAACACCAATGAATCTGCATTACGGGTGAGGGTTAGCGTATACACTTGTTCAAAATAATTATCTTCAATTGGATCATAATACCAATAGGAGTACTCGCCACTTTCATAAGAAGATGTAATCACATCCCCTTCCTTCAACTCAAACAACACTTCAGCCTTAGAGAAAACACTTCCATCCGCTTCCACATAGTTAATGGTTTCAGAAGATCGACCTAAACCATAATAGCGAACATCTTCTTCAAGGGCAAACTCAAACCACATCGCATACAACGTTACACGTGAGGTGAGTTCAAAGATGTCATTGGCTTGGTAGAGAGGAAATCCTGATTCATTGGGACTCCAGCCAATGAAGAGAGCTCCTTCTTTTGAAAGATTTAGGTTGGCTAAGACACTGACTTCATCTCCCACTTCATACTCAATTGGATCGACAGGAACAGATCCTGAAGTAGCCCCATTATCAACGTAATTAACCAGTGGTTTGATGTTGAGGGTTGCGGTTGCCACTAAATTAACTTCTGGATCATTATCAAACCCTCCATAAGCCACCACATACGATAACGTGGAATTGTTAGGCAAATCATTCCATTGTCCTTGATTGCCTGAATACAGTTGTAAGAAATGTTCGCCATTGTACCCCACATTGTTGGGTTCACCATTGGCCCAGTTCTCATACACCAATTCTTCTGAAGTACGATGATTGTAAAACATTTGTCCCTTTTCAGGACCGGCTATCCAATACCAGTATCCTTCTGCAGCTCCTTGATTAGGATAAATATTTCCTCCCACCGCATAATTAATCATGCGATAGTCATCACTACCCGCTACCCAAGGATCCGCATTGATTTTTGTGGTAATGAAATCATTGACGGCTTGATTTGGAATTGTCGCTAAATAGCCTTTAAGTCCAAATAAAGACTTCTCTTCAGCAATATTAAGAGCTTGTTCCCATGTGACATTCGCTTCAAAGAATTCATAGAAACGACCTGTGGTTGGTTCTGGTAATGCTTTACCTAACACAAAGTCGATTTGACGTGGGGTGATGTCAGAAGCGGTGGTAAAGAAGGTGACACCTCTGAATAAAGCTTCTGCTTCAAGTGCTGTGAAATCACCCCCACACGTCAATACAAAAGTGGTTGCATTATACGAGCATGTTTCATTATCACTCGCAAGGACATCCCCAGAAGCACCATTTTGTATACTCACTAGCAAACCATTGATGGTTTCTGGAAAACTCACCATGATGCCACTGTCGACCACCACTGGGGTTCTTTCCAAGACACTAACACTGCCACTGGTGGTTACACTTACACCACTGGCCCATGGGGTAAGACTTAAACCATTGATGACTAAAACAAAACCAAGCATTAATTGAAAAAGGACTTTAATGATACGTTGCATAGTTTCCTCCTATGAAAATATTCTATCACTGTAATAAAAAAGTAAAAGATATTAAAAACTAAATATATTTGTAGTTATGGCTAAAAAGAATCATAGTGCAAGCAATATATTTGAATTAATTTGAATAAAATGCTTTAAAAGTGTAAATCTATGATAATAAGAGCAATAGATTTTCATTCGTAAGCATTAAAAAAGCAAGTGTTGCCACTTGCTTCTTCAGAGATCAGTTGATTTTGGGGGCAAAATCAAATGACTATTGCATTATACTCCACTTATAAGTTAATTGCAATGAAGTTTACCACATGTTTAACCATTTTATCAAATGTTAATCATCTTTGTGTACTGAGTGATTGCTTCCTTCAATAACTCCATGCCTTGTCTGATCACATCTGGCTCATGAACAAAAGCTAAACGGATTTGGTGTGCTCCAACGTGAGGATCACTATAGAAGTCTTGAGCTGGAGCAACCACAATGGACATGCCCTCATGTTCAAAGTGTTCAACACACCATATCGCAAAATCCTCCGCATGGGTGAAGGGAGTATCCACCAAGCAATAAAAAGCTCCTTCTGGGACACTCACATGAACATGGGGGATGGCTTGAAGTCCTTCTACCATCACATTGCGTCTTTCTTCATAGGTACTAGCACATGCTTTCATGAATTCAGATGAAAGATTATACAAGGCAACTGCACCGACTTGATCTAATGTAGGTGCACTTAATCGAGCTTGAGCCAGTTTTCCAATTTCCTTCATGAGTCCATGATTTCTAGAAACAATGGCCCCAATACGAGCCCCACAGCTACTGTAACGCTTGGAGACTGAATCAATGATGATGACATGATCTTCGCAGTCAGATAGGCTTGCAAATGAGCGAGATTCAATACCATCGTATACAATACCCGTATACACTTCATCCACCACAAGATAGAGTTGGTGCTTTAAGGCAATCTCCTTAAGCATTTCCATTTCTTCTAAACTGTAAACTGTTCCAGTGGGATTATTGGGATGGGTGATCATGATGGCTTTGGTTTTTGGCGATATCCTCGCTTCAATCTCTTGTTTACTTGGTAGATGATAGCGATTGTGAGGATGGGTCGGTATTCCCTTCACCACCACATCCAGTTGTTTCATGAAAGTAACAGTGTTCACATAATAGGGTTCAGGAATGAGCACTTCATCAAAAAGGAATCAACAGATGGCACTCATCACAAAGAAAAATAGCTTCAGAAGATCCTGCTGTGACAATGATTTCATTGGATTTAAAATCAAGGTGGTATTGTTTGAAGTAATTGGAAATGGCTTCAATGAGGGGGGGAATTCCTAACGAAGGGGCATAAGGAACATTGATGGAGTGATAGGAATGAATCGCATCAAAAAAGCATTGAGGTGTTTCAAGATCAGGTTGTCCGATATTGAAATGAATGAAACGTTTTCCTTTTTTCTTTTGTTCTTCAATGAGGGGGGTCAGTTTTCTTAAAGGAGAATCTTTGAGTTGTAGAACGCGTTGTGAGACCTGCATAGTGTGGGTTTCTTTCATGATTTTAATACTCATAACAGTATCAAAAATCTTTTATGGACACAAGGGGGCAAAAGAAAATCCTTAAGCAAAGCTTAAGGATGAATGGTGATAGCGACTTGAGGATGGACCACTTGAATCCAAGTGTTGCCGGGAAGCAAAATGACTTCTTCATTGGTTGATTTATAAAAACGAATCATTCCGTTTTGATTCTTCCAAACACCTTCTTCGTGTTTACCGTTGATAAAGAACTCGGCTTTACCTTCATTTGAGAAATCAATTAAGGCATACTGATGAACTTCTGCTCGACGATGTGGAGCATGAATCACCAGTATGTTTTTAACGTTTACAACCGCTTCAGTATTTAGGTCGATCATTGATTTGTCATTAATGAAGCGTTCATACATCCCTGATGTCACATTAAACTCATACTTACTTCTCAATTGACCAGAATATTCAAATGTGATTTTTTCAGCATTACTTCCATCCACATTGGTAATGTCATCAAATTTGAAGTGAGATGTAACATTCATATCTTCAATTCTTTCAAGAGCATCTTCTCCTCTGAAATATGCATTATGAGGAGCTTTACGTGATGCATCACGATAAAAATACGAGTGGTTCAGTCCACTGACACCATCAAATCGAATGGGCCATGCTGTGTTGCGAATGATCGAATACGCATCACCCTCACCTGTTTCTGCTGCACCATAGTGAGCAAAAGGTAACATCCACTGTTTCGCGATATCTACAATAGGAATACGACCGGATCGTACAGGACCTATCTTGTTTGGAACAATGGATTCAAAAATGGCTAAGAAGCGAGTGATTTGGAAACCATCAACCGTGAATTCATACACAACATCAGCTTGCGATAACCCAGAATGTGGTCGAGCAGCAGAACTGTTTTCAATAATGACAGATAATGGTTGGTAAAGTTCATTTTCTGTGACTTCACTTCCATTGAATACAGATCTAAAAATGGTGACATCAGGTTCTTCAACCACAGGAATTTCTTCAACCGGTTCTTCAATTACAGGATCTTGATCTTGCATAGAAGGCACGCAGCCAACAAGTAAACTTAGGATTAAAGCAAAACTCCCAATCTTTTGATGCAATTTTGAAATGGATGTCATGAAAATTCTCCTTTTTATC
>JAJOHZ010000006.1 GCA_021209625.1 Erysipelotrichaceae bacterium
ATGCTTACTTTGAATATTTATTCAAGAGTCATGAAAAACCAAGAGATTCCTTCCCAATTGAAATGTATCTCAGCCAACCACCGAAGAACACTAAAGACAAAAGCTTTACTGACATTCTAATCCCAATTTGAATAACCATGAGCAAATCATGGTTTTTGATTGCTCATAATATTGCGATGTAAACATTTACATAAATATGTAAAATTTTCTTTGAATTATGTTGAATTTCACAAAATTTTCATTTATGATTAAAACATCATTTTTAAGGAGAAAGAGAATGAAAAAAAGATTAATGTTCCTTGCGAGCATCATGATGTTATTCGCAAGCCTAACTGGGTGTGCTCCATCGGGTTCAGAAACCATTAAGATTGGAGTCAATCTTGAATTGACAGGACCTGTTGCTGTTTATGGGGTACCAGAAAAGCTAGCTTTTGAAATGGCGGTGGATGAAATCAATAAACTAGGGGGTATTAATGGTAAGTTAGTTGAACTTGTCATTTACGATAATGCCTATGATTCTGCAAAAGCAGTTGAAAATGCCACCAAATTGGCTACCGTTGATCGCGTAGTGGCCATGTTAGGGTCCGCAACTTCGGCACCTTCACTTGCGATTGCACCTTTAGCTAAAGAATTTGAAGTGGTTTCATTTACTCCATCAGGAACCAACTTAATGGTGACTCGTGATGGTGATCAAGTAAATCCTTTTGTGTTTAGAGCAGCATTCATTGATCCATTCCAAGGAAAAGTGTTGGCTAACTTTGCATCTGGAAGCCTTGAAGCCAAGAAAGCTGTCATTATGGGTTCAAACTCATCTGACTATGCTAAAGACTTAGCAGCCATCTTCACTGATCAGTTTGCAGCCAATGGTGGTGAAGTGTTGGATACGTTTTACTATGCTGATCCAGATAAAGATTTCAGCGCACAATTAACCTCCATTCAAGCGTTAGGTGAGTTTGATGTCTTGTTCATTGCGGACTATGCTGAAAGAGCGGGACTTATCATCGGTCAAGCACGTAGTGCTGGATTAATGGTTCCAATTATTGGACCAGATGGATTTGAATCACCTGATCTTGTAGGCCTTGCGGGTGGCGCAGCCAATGTTTCTAATGTGTTCTTCTCAACTCACTTCACAACTTTAAGTGAAGATCCAATGATTGTTGACTTTGTAACTCGTCATAAAGCGTTTACGGGTAATGATCCTTCAGCGTTGTCAGCACTAGCTTATGACACCATCAAGATGTTATTTAAAGCCATTGAAACTGCTGGAACTGATCCTGTTAAAATCAGGGATGCACTTGCGGCAACCTCTGGATTCAAAGGAGTCACAGGAACCATTAGTTTTGATGCATTTAATGATCCTGTTAAATCAGCAGTTATTGTGGAACTTCAAAATGGTGAAGCAGTGAATGCATCCGTAGTCAATCCATAATGGGTGTGATCAAACAGGTGGGAGATGTCTCACCTGTTTGTTGTTCAAAGGAGTGAGACATGACACAATTTTTACAACAATCATCAATGGGCTACCCATCGGCAGTGTTTATGCTTTAGTGGCTCTTGGATACACCATGGTGTATGGGATTATCAAACTCATCAACTTCGCTCATGGAGAGATTTTTATGGTGGGTGCTTATTCAGCCATGATCTTCATTACGATGTTTAATCTACCTTTATGGTTAGCGATGATGCTATCAATGTTAACAACCGCCATCTTGGGTATGGTGATTGAAAAAGTTGCTTACAAACCATTAAGAAAAAGTTCGCGTACTGCCGCACTCATTACTGCCATCGGCGTAAGTTTTCTTTTACAGAATGTAATGTTACTCATCATGGGAGCACGTATTTATACGTTTCCTCAAGTCTTCAGTAATACCACTTGGGTGGTTAATGGTTTGCGAGTGAATGCACTGCAATTAGGGATGTTTTTAACTTCGATTGCACTGATGCTTGGTTTACAATTTGTGGTTCATCAAACCAAGTTAGGACGAGCCATGAGAGCAGTCGCAGTGGATAAAGATGCAGCCGCACTGATGGGAGTGGATGTGAATCATACTATTTCTATGACCTTTGCTTTGGGGAGTGCGTTAGCTGCGGCAGCTGGAGTGATGGTGGGTATGTATTATATTTCAATGACACCTTATATGGGATTTGCACCAGGACTCAAAGCGTTTGTGGCTGCCGTGTTTGGAGGAATTGGATTGCTTCCGGGAGCTATGTTTGGGGGTTTTGCGATTGGGATCATTGAAACACTTGTCGCAGGATATGGAAGCACTTTATTTAAAGATGCGGTTGTGTATGCCATCTTAATTCTAGTGTTACTTATTAAACCAAGTGGTTTATTTGGTAAAGGGGGAAAAGAGAAAGTATGACATCATTACTTAAATACAAGAATCTTTTACTTTTAGGACTTCTTTGGTTGATTGTCTTGTTTGGTGTGAACACCCTCATTGATGCTCGCATCATAAATCCTTATTATCGTCAAATTTTATATGGCATTGGCATTAACATGATTCTAGGGGTCAGTCTAAATCTTATTATTGGTTTAAGTGGTCAACTTTCACTGGGTCATGCTGGGTTCATGTCTATTGGTGCTTACAGTGCAGCTATTGTGTTGCGAACTCAACCTCATCTTGGAGGATTAGCCCTTGGTATTGGTTTAGGATTGTTTATCTCATTGATTGTTGCCTTTGGTGTTGCTGTGCCAACGTTAAGACTTAAAGGGGACTATCTAGCGATTGCAACGTTGGGGGTAGGTGAAATTATTAGAATCGTTATTCTAAACATGAGCATTACCAATGGAGCGAGTGGCATTTCCAACATTCGTAATTTAATGAGTTGGCCTTTGATGTACACCATGGTTTCATTTGCTGTCATCTTAACCTTGCGCTTTAAGTACTCAAAGTTTGGAAGAGCAGCATTATCGATTAAATCAGATGAGTTAGCTTCAGAGTCCATGGGGGTGAATGTCACCAAAATCAAAGTATTGGCTTTTATGTTTGGAGCTATGCTTGCAGCAGTTGCAGGCAGTTTGTATGCGACTACCTATTATGTGGTTAAACCTGAAACCTTTGGTATTGATATGTCCATTGGAATCTTGATTATTGTGGTGCTAGGTGGAATGGGATCACTGAGTGGATCACTGTTGGCAGCCATCTTTGTTGGAATAGTGAACATGTTTCTTCAAAGTTATGGTCAAATGCGAATGCTGATTTATGCCCTTATTCTTATTCTGGTGATGATTTTTAGACCAGAAGGACTGCTAGGACTAGAAGAACTGTCTTTGCAATCCATCAAATCGAAATTTATCAAGAAGAAGGAGGTGGTTTCATGAGTTCAGTGCTTCAAATTAAACGAGTTAATAAAGCTTTTGGTGGATTAATGGCTTTATCTGACATTTCATTTGATGTTAATGAAGGTGAATTGTGTGGTCTTATTGGTCCCAATGGTGCAGGTAAAACAACCTTGTTCAATGTGATCAGTGGTCTTTATACCCCAACTTCAGGATCAATTACTTTATCAAACCAATCTTCAAAAGTCATCAGTGGATTAGCTCCTTATAAGATCACACAACTGGGGTTAGCCCGTACTTTTCAAAACATACGCTTATTCAAAGAAATGACGGTGCTCGATAACATCAAGGTAGCCATGCATTCGCAGATTCAAACATCATTATTAGATACACTTATAAGAACTCCACAATACAGGAAAGAAGAAGCACGCATTGAGAGTGAAGCATTGACGTTTTTGAAGAGTGTTAAACTTGATCATTTAGCACAGAAAAAAGCATCTTCCCTTCCTTATGGACAACAACGTCAATTGGAGATTGCTCGTGCCTTAGCCACTCAAGCTAAAATCCTACTTTTAGATGAACCCGCAGCAGGAATGAATCCACAAGAAACAGAAGATTTAGCACAGTTCATTAAAAAGATTCATCAAGAAAAAGGATTAACGATTCTTTTGATTGAACATGATATGAATTTGATTATGAGTATTACCTCACGAATTATTGTTTTAGATTATGGTAAAGTGATCGCAAATGATGTGCCAGAAAAGATTAAAACCAATCCAAGAGTGATTGAAGCGTATTTAGGAGAGGAGCGTGAAGAACATGTTGAAGGTCAATGATTTGAATGTTCATTATGGGGTGATTCATGCATTAAAAGGGGTTTCTCTTGAAGTGAATGAAGGAGAAATCGTAACACTTATTGGATCCAATGGTGCAGGTAAGAGCACGCTGCTTCGTAGCATTTCCAATCTTTTAACTTCAAGTTCGGGATCCATTATTTATCTTGATCGCTCTACTAAAGATGTCCCAAGTCAATCCCTACCAGCTTTAGGGCTTGTTCAAGTTCCAGAAGGAAGAAAAATTTTTTCAGGACTAAGCGTTAAAGAGAATCTATTGATGGGAGCGTATTTAAGGAAAGATAAAGAAGGAATAAAAACTGATTTAGAAAAAGTGTATGCTCGTTTTCCTATCTTAAAGAAGAGAATGCATCAAGATGCATCTACTTTATCAGGAGGAGAGCAACAGATGCTTGCGATGTCACGAGCCCTTATGGCTCGACCTAAATTGTTGTTGTTGGATGAACCGTCCATGGGGTTAGCACCACTTCTGGTCAAAGAGATATTTAAACTAATCAAAGAAATACATGAACAAGGAACAACCATCCTTCTTGTTGAGCAAAATGCCAATCAGGCATTGAAGATTGCAGATAAGGCGTATGTGTTAGAAACAGGAAAAATTGTATTATCAGGAAGTGGGGCAGAGCTATTAGCAAGTGAGGATGTTCAACGCATCTATCTAGGAGGTCATTAATGTACGTCAGTGCACACATGAGTCAACAACTGGTGACCATATCACCCAAAGAAACCATTTCATTGGCTTTAGAACTCATGAAAATACATAAAATCCATCGTTTACCTGTGGTCATTGATCAAGTGTTAGTTGGATTAATCACGGAAGGAATGATCTCGCGATACATGCCTTCAAATGCAACTACCCTTGATATCTTTGAGTTAAACTACTTACTGTCAAAGACGAAGGTGGATGATATTATGATCAGTCGTGTCATTACCGCAACACCTGATATGTTACTTGAAAAGGCTGCAGATATCATGGCTTCAAAAGACATTGGTTGTTTGCCGGTGGTGGATGAAAGAAAGAAAGTTTTAGGTATCTTAACAACCAATGATGTGTTAACTTCCTTTGCTCATGTCATGGGACTACATGAAGAGGGCACAAGGGTTGTCTTAGAGTTTGCGATAGATCATCTTGGTTTAATCGCAGAGGTAAGCACATTATTTTTCAAGCATGGCTTCAATATTACTCATCTTATGGCTACTCATGAACCCAGTGTTCAGATGGTTATAAAGACATCTTCTTTAGACAAAAAACGTATTAGAGAAGTGTGTGAATGGGCGAAATTCAAAGTTGTATCCATTCAGTAAAGGTTATCGAAAGATAACCTTTTATTAAAGGAAAATGAACACAATGCATGTTATAATGGTTTGACAATGTGGTGAAAAACGAACCAAATTCAATGATTTGTGACACAACGATAACATTTGGAGGTATTCATGTTTAAGACTTTAGTCAGTGATTATGACGGAACGTTATACATCAATAGCGTGGTGAGTGACGTTGATATCAAGGCAATCCATGAGTTTAAAGCTTTAGGACATCATTTTGGTATCGCAACAGGGCGATCTTTAGGATCCATCCTTGAAGAAATAGCGAAATATAATATTCCTTTTGATTTTGTGATCGCAAATAATGGGGCTATTTCCATTGATTCTAAAGGAAAGATTCTTCACAAAACCATCGTTGACCTTAATGTGGTTCATGATGTGTTAGAATCACTGACAGGAGATCATATTCAGTTTTTTGGATTAAGTGATGGTATCAGTGTTGGTTTACATGATACGTTGAATAAGAATGTGGATGTGCATGTGAATCAAATTAGTCTTAATGAGATTTTATCAACTGAAGAGATCGTGGGTATGTACATCAAATTCATTGATGAAGCCTCTGCCATTAAACATGCTGCTTACATTAATCAAACCTATCCAGATCAACTAAAAGCATATTCCTTTCATGAATACAATGACATTCTTTCCCCTAACACGTCTAAGGCCAGTGGAATTGTTTCGGTTGTGAAAGCACTTGATTTGCATGAGGTCGTACATACGGTAGGAGATTCATTCAATGATATTCCAATGACACGCATGTTTGCGGGATATGGGATTTCCAGTGGAGAAGAGAAGCTACTCAAAGAAGCGTTTAAGATCTGTGATAGTGTGAGTGAAGTTATCATGGATTTGTTAAATAGTGATTGAAATCGAAATTGATTGTGCTATAATAATAAGGCACACGCGGATGTGGCGAAATTGGCAGACGCACTAGACTTAGGATCTAGCGCCTTACGGCATGGGGGTTCGAGTCCCTTCATCCGCACCATTCTGATACAGAGACCATGGGATCGAACCTGTGGTTTTTCTTTTTTTTAAAACGCAAATCAATTAATTAGAAAACCATAAATTCCCTACAGATGCTGAAGGAGTTTGCCAACCAGTCATCAAAAAAATAAACAACAAATTTTATAGAGACTTAGCTATCATTAGACTAATGAATATTTGCCTGATCTTCTTGACCTTACTGTTTAATAGAATTGATTTTGAAACAAGAAGCCTGCATACATGGTTTTGGAGAGGAATGTTAGAATATACATCAATGCAGACACTTCGAGATACAATAGAGTGCAAATTATAAATAGATTCAGTTTCATACAAATCTCTAATATTTCAGCCAATCATCTTCTAAAATGACTCAAATCATTTGAATTACTCAACAAAAAATACATTATGCAACAAACAAAAAACACATTCATTTAAAAATAAAAACAACATTTAAGAATTTACAAAACATACATTGAAAAATTGACAAAACATACATTGAGAGTTAGTATATTAGTATGAGGTGGAATTTATGGACGGAAAATCAACATACTTATCAAGATTAATAGAAGATGCTATAACAACATCAATGAAAACTAATGGATGCGTTGTTATTCAGGGACCGAAATGGTGTGGAAAATCAACAACTGCAGAAAAATTCGTAAAAACAATTATTAAACTTCAAAAACCGGCAGTATACAAGCAATATAAAATTCTTTCAGACATAGGAGATGAAAATTTGTTGTCTGGAGAAAAGCCACTATTATTTGATGAGTGGCAAAAGATACCAGAGTTATGGGACTATATTAGAAATTTCGTGGACGAAGTTTCAGGAAAAGGACTTTTCATTTTAACTGGATCAGCAAAACCGATTGATGATAATAAACGTCATACAGGAACAGGTCGTATCAAAACCATCGTAATGCGCACAATGAGTTTGTGGGAAAGCAAAGAAAGCAGTGGGGAAGTGTCTTTGACGTCTTTGTTTGATGAGAGTGAAATATCTGGAAAAAACAAGTATCAACTGAAAGATATTGCTTACATCATTTGTCGAGGGGGCTTTCCGAGTGCAGTGATAGAAACTGATAGAGATATTGCCTTAAATTATGTAAAAGATTATGTAGACACCTTAATTACATCAGATATTACAGATGTTGATGAAATAAAAAGAAATCCAAATAGAGCACGAGCCATTTTAAGATCATATGCACGCAATGTTTCAACTCCTGCAAAAATTACGACAATATTGAAAGATATTGAAGCCAATGTCAATGTTGAGGATGTTAGAACTGTAGACTCATATTTAAGTGCATTTTCAAAACTGTTTGTCATTGAGGAAACTCCGAGCTGGACTCCAAAACTAAGATCAAAAGCAACAATTAGAACAACAAGCATTAAACATTTTGTCGATCCATCCATAGCAACTGCTGTTCTAGATGCAAATCCTAACGACTTAATTAATGACTTAAACACTTTTGGTATATTGTTCGAGAATTTAGTAATAAGAGATTTAAAAATCTATTCTCAATTCCTTGAAGGTAAGGTGTTCAATTATCACGATTCTTCTGGTTTAAAGGCAGATGCAATTATTCACTTAAAGGATGGTCGATGGGCGCTCATTGAAGTAAAAATTGGAGGTGAG
>JAJOHZ010000050.1 GCA_021209625.1 Erysipelotrichaceae bacterium
ACTAATGATTCGTTTATGTCTTAGATAAAAAAGGAAACTACGAAGCGTCGTGCTTTTTCCACTCCCTGCTTGTCCAATAAAACAAATTAAGCCATGGCTATACTGAAGACTTTGATGCAATAAAATCGTTTGATGGACATCAAGATCTTGAAAAACATCCTTTACTTTATCTTGAATTAATCTTAAAGTTAAAAATCTAGATTGAGAGGATTTCAGATAAGACACCCTCACATTCACAAAACCATATTCTGAATAAACTTCACACCATTTGCTTTGTGCCACTTCATTTCCTAGTGAAAGTTGTGCTTTATAAATAATAAAATCGATAAAGTGAGTTAATGAATAATCATAAAAATACTTAATTCGTTGTTGATAGGATAATCCTTCTATGCTGTGATTAAACCCTTCTTCAATTAAGACATCACTGACATCATGTTCAATGCTCCACTTCATTAAATCTGATAATTCATTGTCCAACGTGCTCATACTTATAATATGTTTTGAGTAGTAAAAATCCTAAAAAAAACCATGCAATGCATGATTATTTCTTTTCTTTGTGTGCTGTTTTCTTATTGCACTTAGGGCAATATTTTTGAACTATCATCTTTTCAGGATGTTTTTTCTTATTATCGAGTTGATATGTAGTTTTCCATAGAACACTCGCTACATTTGAATATGATTTGATCTCTCACGAACTATCCTCCGATCTAACGCGTGTAAAGTATATCATAAAGAATCACTAATTACTACAACTTTATCTTAGAATCCATGATCATCTTTGAATAAATCAAGGATATCTAAACTTCAAGATCTCAGCTGTTATGATTTGACAAATATTGCTTTGTGAACGTTCCACCCAAGCGTTTCGTGCAACACATGATGTAGCCACTTGTGGTTGATCAAATGGACCAAAGGTAACGATGGTTGAGTTGTAAGAACGTATCCATTCATTGTTTTCATCAAAAGTGCTTGTTTCAGCAGTTCCTGTTTTTCCAGCAAAAGGAGTTATCATGGAACTGAATTGTGAACGACACAATTCATTGACCACACAATCCCTAAATCCATCTTGAACTCGTTTTAAGGCAACTTGGTTATCAATGATGTTCAACACTCTAACTGGATTAACATAATTAACTAATCCACTTTGAGAATCAATGGACTCTAGTAAAATCCTTGGTGCAATTCGCTTACCACCATTGGCTATTGTTGAGGCATATTGCGCCAACTGAATTGGAGTATACGTATCATATTGACCAATCGCAAAATCGAGCAATAATCCAGGAACTGTTGAAGTTCCACTGAACCCTGTTTGTTCATTAGGCAAGTCAATTTGGGTCTGTGTTCCTAATCCAAATTGAGTGTAATAGTTTCTCATCGTACTAAATGCTTCAGGATTTATAGACAATGGTCCATCATACACATAATTTGCACCACCAAGTCTCATGGCTATATGAAACATGTAAATGTTTGAAGAGCGAGAAATGGCTTTTAAGTCATTAATTAAACCTAAATCACGAAAAGATCGTTTTAATGGAGTGTCTCTAATTTTAACTGGAGTGTCCAATATGACCTCGTTAAGTCTAACAACACCTTGATCTAATCCCATATACAGAGTAGCCCCTTTGACTGCACTACCTACTTCATAGGCATTTAAAATATTACTCATTGGATTATATATGTAGCCATCTTCATCTTTCGCGACGGAAGCCATCACTAAAACATCTCCTGTGTTCACATCCATCATCACAAAATCAATGATGTTCATGAAACGACGCTCTCGAGTCGTGCGATTCTCTTCAAAAATTCGTGTAATGGTTTCAACGGCATAACGTTGCCATTCCATATCAAAACTGAGTTTTAATGTGTCTCCTTGTTTGCCAACACTTAATTCATCTAAAACTGCTTGCCCATCACTGCGATAGTTTAAATTATATTGACTACTAATACCACGTAATATACCCTCATACTGTTGCTCAATACCTGATCGTCCTACAATGTCATTACGCAGGTAATCATTCGCAAGATAGAACAAAAGACTTTCTTGAGGAACACCTTGTGTAGTTGTGGATATGGTTCCTAAGACAGGGCGAAGAATCGTTTCATAAGGATACAATCTAGCCCACGATATACGGACATCAAAACCAGGGAAAAGATGATTATGTTCTATTAGATACGCAATTTCTTCTTTACTAACATTCGATTTGATGACTTTAGGACGACCCCCAGTGGGTTGTTCAATAAGGATCTTTACTAACCACATGGCTTGATCTTCAACACTGAGTGTTGAAAGGTGATTTTCATTAATTCGCTCTAGCACCAAATCTAAACGCTGTGAAGCATTGATGACCCTATTCGTATAATCATCTCTTTCGCTTTGTGTCAGAAAATCATTCAAAGCCGTTGGATTTAAATAAAGATATAAATCTTTCAAATCACGCTCTCGTAGTAATGCTATGTTCATTTCGAATGCTTTGGAAAAACGATAAGATAAATCAAGTTTAGTTGCTTCATCCAATCGGTTAGGGGGCATGTATGTGATTTCCAATTGTTCAATATTTGAAACGATTTTATTACCATTACGATCAATCATTTCACCACGAGGTGCTGCAAGTTGTAAAATACGTCGTGAATATATTTCTAACCTTTGGGCATAATAATCATTTTGTATCACTTGAACATAGTAAAAACGCGCAAAAACCACCGTCATCCCAATAAGCATGATGAGTGCAAAAATAAGCAAACGATTGGATACATTCTTTTTGTGATCAAGAGGCGTATCAAGGGTTGTACTTACACTTCGATGGAAACTTTCACGCGATAATTTCATAGTCTATTCGTTTCTCCAAGGATTAAAATGACCTTCCTTCAACATCATGATTTCTTCTAAGTAAGGAGGTTGATCATTAACATAAGGTGTTTCTAAAATTTTTGGAAGATGTGCTAATTTTGGATGAGTGACAAATCGATGCAATGTTTTAAATCCAATTTCACCATAACCCAGATTCTCATGGCGATCTTTCATTGCTCCACGAGTATTTTTTGAGTCATTAATATGCACAACAGATAAATAATCAAGACCAATAACACGATCAAATTCACTGAGTAAAGCATCCACATCATGTACATCGTATCCAGCATCATGGACATGACACGTGTCTAAACACACAGAAATACAGGCTTTGTTTTCAACACCATCAATGATGGCTTTGATTTCTTCAAACGTTCGACCGCATTCACTACCTTTACCCGCCATCGTTTCAAGTGCGATAGTCACACCTTTTACATCATTTAAGACCGTGTTAAGACCATGAATAATGGAGTTGATACCAATCTCACTTCCTGCTCCCACATGAGCACCTGGATGTAACACAATCACTTTTGCACCAAATGCTTTGACACGTTCAATTTCTTTGCTTAAAAAGGAAGTTGCAAGTTCATAAGTTTCTGGTTTTAACGTATTTCCTAAATTAATGATGTAAGGTGCATGAACAATCACATTTTCAATGGGGATGCCAGCTTCTTTTAGAGCTTCTCTACCCTCTTTAATCATGAGTGAATCAACGCTTTTTCGAATCGTATTTTGCGGAGCACCTGTATAGATCATCAAAGCATTTGAGCCATAACTCAAGGCTTCTTTCACTGATCCTAAGAAATACTCATCCGCTTTTAATCCAACATGAGATCCAATGATCATGCTTTCTTCTCCTTTGCTTCAGCTTTATACTTTTGCTTACGCAGTGCCTTAATGTTTGCATCAATCATTGCACGACGTTTCTTACGCTCATAGGTTTCAATTTCTTTTTGCATCTTCTTCTTATAGTTTGGCTTTACTTTTTTGTTTTTACCTTTAATCATCGCAACGATCTTCTTATCTTGTTCTGTTTTGAAGACACGTTTTTGACCATAAGGAGTTAATTTTTTAAATCCTTTATCGCTGTGAGATTCATGCACAAACACAATGCCTTGAGTCATCAATTTACGAATAGCTTCATCATCTTTTTCATTGTATAAAGCATATACTTCCCCACTTAAACCAGCACGACCTGTTCGACCGGCACGATGTTTGTAGTAAGATAAATCCTTAGGAAAGCCACAAGAGATCACATGAGACACATGTTTAAAATCTAATCCACGTGCCGCAATATCCGTTGCAACGATTAAACTCGCTTTTAAAGATTGAATACTCACAATGGTGTTTTTACGTTGGGTAGAGGTTAATCCTTTGTGCAGTTCAACAACTCGATGATTTTGCGAGCGTAAGTGATTCGCAATGGTTGTACATTCGTCTTTAGAGTTCGCAAAGATTAAACATTGGTTAGGATTGATGTGTTGAAGTAAAGACTCCACCATTGTCTCATAACGATGATGTTTTAATGCAATTAAATGATGTGTTAATTTGGGATTAAAAACGGCATCATCAATGCTTTGGTGAATCTTAGTTGTTTTGATGTATTTCTTTAAAAACGGTTCTAATGCTTGAGGAATGGTTGCTGAAAAGACCACGATTTGCGTATTGGCAGAGGTTGCACTTAAGCATTGGTCAAGTTCATGTAAGAAACCTTCATCAACCATCATATCTGCTTCATCAATTACAATTATTTGCGTTTGGTGAATGCTCATACGTTGTGATTGAATCATATCCAACAATCTTCCTGGTGTAGCGATGACCAGTTGAGGTTTTATGGGCATCTCTTTACGAGTCGATCCACCGACAAGCAAACTCACTTTGAGTGTTGGAAAGAGTGGACTCATGATCTTCATGAACTGATAAATTTGAAATGCAAGTTCACGAGTTGGGGCTAGGATGACTGCACCCACTTCTTCAGGTCTAAACACCACCCTTAAGAGTAAACCAAACAGATACGCATGCGTTTTACCTGTTCCTGTTGGAGATGTGACAATCAGACTGTGTTTTTTCACAATCCAAGGAATCATTTTTTCTTGGACTTGACTCAACGTCTTGAAGCCATTGATGTCCATCATTTTTTTTTAAGAGTGAATCTTGCATATAAACCATCCTTTTTGGGTTTTTGTTACCCTATATTGTAACACACAACAAGGCATCAGAGGATGCCTTGTAAATAATCATCAATCATTGCATATACAGTTTGCTTTGAAACATCTTGAGCAATGTTTCTAAAGTGTTCTGCAGTTTGCTTTAATTCATTAAAATAGTCTTTGTATTCATCTACGCGTTTAAGCAGATGAGGACCAATTAAAAATTCGATACCTTCTGTGAGTTCTATTCCCTTTTTGTAGTGCATAATAACATAATGCATCTTATCAAACACCACTTTTTCATCCATTAAGCGATATCCATGCTGTTTCATATATTGTCTCATCTCAATGATTTGTGCATTCACTTGAATACATAATAAAGTATGATCATGAAAATATGGACTAAACTCTTGAATGATGGACACAGCACTCTCTTTACCCACACCTGCAATAATGCATCCATCAAGCAGTTGAATGGGTTGCTTGAGTGGGTTATTCAATAAAATGACATTATTTTCACATCCAAAAAGGTGAACATTCTTTTTAGCAACGTTTAAAGGTTCAATTTTATTTGTCAATGCCATAAGCTAACTTAGCTTTGAAATTTAAGACAAGTGAAATGGGGACATACCCATGATCACAACCAATATCCGCAACAACATCCATGGGTGGCATCATGTCCACAATACACTGAAGTCGCTTCGATAATTTAGGTTTTGTCAACAAAATCTTTCAACCTCTTAGACCGTGTTGGATGTTTAAGTTTACGTAATGCTTTCGCTTCAATTTGACGAATGCGCTCACGAGTAACATTGAATTCCTTCCCAACTTCTTCAAGCGTGCGGGTTCGTCCATCATATAATCCAAAACGTAAGCGAAGTACTTTTTCCTCACGCTCAGTCAAGCCTTGTAAAACAAGATTAATTTCATCTTTAAGCATTTGATTATTGGCATATTCATCTGGGGATAAGGCATCTTTATCTTCAATGAAATCACCTAAATGAGAATCATCTTCTTCCCCAATTGGGGTTTCTAGTGAAACGGGATCAAGTGCAATCCTCTGAATTTCACGCACTTTTTCTGCGGTGATGTTTTCCATTTTCTCAGCAATCTCATCTGCAGTTGGATCACGACCTAAATCTTGCACCAATTGACGTTGGATACGAACCAGTTTATTGATGGTTTCAACCATGTGCACAGGAATGCGAATGGTTCTAGCTTGATCCGCAATGGCTCGTGTAATGGCTTGACGAATCCACCACGTCGCGTACGTTGAAAACTTAAACCCTTTGGTATGGTCGAACTTCTCAACTGCTTTCACAAGCCCCATGTTACCTTCCTGAATTAAGTCTAAGAATAACATTCCACGTCCAACGTATTTCTTTGCGATTGACACCACTAGACGTAAGTTAGCAGAAATGAGAACACGTTTGGACTCATCACCATCATAACGTAAATCAGCCAGTTGTCTCATACGGACAATCAATGCTTCATCATGTAAATGATCAAACAAGAAATTCTCAATGTTGTCCATGCCCTTAATCTTATCCACTTGTTGTGGAAAATAGGTTTCAAGTAGAGTTTTCATTTCAGCAGAGGCATCACTACCTTGTTGGATACGACGTGCAATTTCAGGTTCATCAGCTGGTGATATCAATGAAACACGACCAATTTCTTTAAGATACATTTTAACTGGATCATTGATTTTTACAGCTGGACCACTCGAAAATTGCGCATCATAGGTTTGCAAATCAACAATGTTGATTTCTTCATCTTCAATTTCCTCACCATCACCATCTCCGATGAATTCAGGGATATCATCACCATTTTCATCCTCAATGATGGTATCTGGGGCTTGAATGTCTTCTTCCTCATCACTCAACATGATGTTTTCATCTTTCATCCAGGATAAGAACGCTTCAGCTTCATCATCAGAAAAATCATACATTGAAAACAAGGCATCAATATCAGATTGATATAATGCTTTCTTTTTCTTTGCTTTCTCAATGAGTGAGGCTTTAATTTGGTCTAGGGTTTGTAACTCTTTTGGCATGGTACACCTATTTCCCGTTTAAACGGTCTTTCTCTTGTTGGGTTTGAATCATTTCATTCAGGATACTGGTTTTCTCAGATGTACTTTGAGTAAGGATACTCTTTTGCTTGAGTTGTTTGATTTTATCATCAAGCATCTTAATTTTTACTCTGATAATGGCTTCATCCAAAGAAATGATGTTGTAGGATTTTGGAAACAAAGGCCAATCTAAGACCCATAAGAAGAATTGCTGTGATTCATCATCATTCATGCGACTCAGCATGTCTGCTACTTCTAATGCATCATGTTCACGATAATAAGAAAGTAACTTCAATGCCAATTGATTGGCTAAATGTTCATTCAGAAAGCCACATTGATCTCTAAAATAATAAGCGGCTTCTTTCGAAAGCATCAGTAAAAATGCGGAGCGCATTAGCATTGTGTCAAAAGAACGAATTGCCGATGAACTGAACAAAATCGTGTTGTCTCCCAAACCATCTGTTGGTTTTAAGCTTCTATTTGATACCGGCTTGCTCAGCATCATATTCCCTGAAATGGCGGCTCTGCATGGTGTTGATTATGTGGAAGGCAAAGGCCACAAAGATAATTTCTATCATACCCTACAGGTATTAGATAACCTATCCGAAAATACCGATGACCTCTGGCTTCGCTGGTCGGCCATCATGCATGATATTGCCAAACCGGCAACCAAACGGTTTGAAGCCGGCCATGGCTGGACTTTCCACGGCCATGAAGACTTAGGGGCTAAAATGACTTCAGGCATTTTTAAACGGTCTCAGTTTACCCACCAACGAAAAAAATGAAATACGTACAAAAGCTGGTAACGTCTTCATTTACGCCCCATAGCTTTGGCCAAAGAGGTAATTACCGATTCGGCCGTGAGGCGCTTAATTTTTGATGCCGGTAACGATTATTGAAG
>JAJOHZ010000043.1 GCA_021209625.1 Erysipelotrichaceae bacterium
GGTGGTAATCAAAGGTGTTCGATATGGTTTAGATTCTAAGAGTGCTCAATGCATTGAGGTGGTTCATGATTAAAGCAGCTTTAGTAGGCAATCCAAACTCAATGCATTGAGGTGGTTCATGATTAAAGCAGCTTTAGTAGGCAATCCAAACAGTGGGAAAACCACCATCTTTAATCATCTTTCTGATTCATCAGAACGCATTGGTAATTGGGCTGGTGTGACAGTAGAAAGGAAAGAAGCTCCTTTACATTGTCACTTTGATTGTAAGAATGAAACCATCTTTATCTCTGATTTACCAGGTTCATATTCAATGACATCGGTCACTTTAGATGAAGAAGTCACCATTCAATATATTAAATCACGTCATATTGATGTGATTGTGAATGTGATTGATGTGGTTAGTTTTGAGCGTTCTTTAGAATTTACTTTACAACTGCTTGAACATAAGATTCCCATGGTGGTTGTGATTAATAAGATGGATATGGCTAAAAAGAACAAAATGGACTTGGATCCTGAATTACTGGCATCCATGTTGAATGTGCCCGTCATTTGCACACAAGCCAATAAAAAGATTGGTTTACAAGCCATTGTGGATGCGATTGTGCATCAGAAATATCATTGTTTAGAACAATGCGTTGGAGAAGCTGTATGACATCAAACCAAGATTACTCAAAAAAAGCATCAGAACTCGCTTCGCTGGTTATGAAACAAAAACGACCATATTCACCTAGTCTTTCAGATCGTATTGATCAAGTCATTACTCATCCTGTTTTAGGTTTAGTGATCTTTGCATTCATCATGTGGGGGATATTTTCTTTATCCCAATTGTGGATTGGTCCTTTCTTATCAGATACATTAGTAGGTTGGTTAGAATCAGGGGCAACAATCATTAATGGTTGGCTAGAGACGTATGATGTATCCCCACTTTGGGCAGGACTGCTTAGCGAGGGAATCATTGGTGGCTTTATTGCAGTAGTGGGATTCTTACCTTTGATTATGGTCTTACTCTTCTTTTTACAACTCTTAGAAGATTCAGGATACATGGCTCGTGTTGCGCTTGTCTTCAATCATTACTTCGCTTTCTTAGGTTTATCTGGAGCATCCATCATTCCAATGTATGTTGGGACAGCATGCAGTATACCAGCCGTCATGGCCACAAAGACGATCAAAGATGAATCACAACGTAAAATGACCATCATGTTGACCCCTTTTGTTCCTTGTGGAGCAAAACTTCCTGTCATTGCTTTGTTATTGAGTGTTTTCTTTTTTGAACAAGCCTACATGACTGTTTTGGTCTATGCTTTAGCTATTTTAGTCATTTATCTTTCTGGTTTAGGTTTGAAATATGTTTTTCAACCTTCTCAAAGCATGCATCATCTTTTAGTCATCGAACTTCCTGATTATAAAACGCCATCATTATCATTGGCTTTTAAAGCAATGATGCAACGAGCTCAAGAATTCATTCAAAATGCAGCAACCATCATTGTGTTAATGAATGGACTCATTTGGTTTACTGCTAACTTTAGTTTTAGTTTACAGTTGGTTGAATCAGCTCAAGAAAGCATGCTTTACTTTATTGCGAGTCCTCTGGCTTATTTACTCATTCCACTGGGCTTTGGAGCATGGGGGTTTGCGGCAGCAGCCATCAGTGGCTTTGTCGCAAAGGAAGAAGTTGTTGGGGCTTTAGCTGTCATCTTTGTTTTCAGTGTTTCCAGTGATTTTGATGTGGTAGGGATTGATGCTGCTCGTCAAGCATTAGGTGGAGCAGGAGGATTAACTGCAGTCAGTGCGCTTTCATTTCTAGCTTTTAACTTATTCACACCTCCATGTTTTGCGGCCATTGGTGCAATGAAAGCTCAACTTAAGTCCAATATATGGTTAGGATTTGCGGTAGGGTATCAACTCCTTGTTGGATACATGGTAGCCATGATCATTTATCAAGTGGGAACATTGATTACCATCCAGTCCCTAGGTGATGGATGGTGGGTATCCATTCTCTTAGTCGGCTTATTGGGTGTAGGATTAACTTACGCTAGAAAACAATTGGTTAACCATGGCTGATGTGATTGTGGCTGCTTTGGTGATAAGCATTAACGGGGGTATTTTATGGATCTTGTGGCGACGTCACAAGAAAAAGAAAAGTGTGTGTGCTCGTTGCATGAGCACACAGTCCAATCCTTCGTGGATGAATGAATATCACAAAGAAAGACTCAAATGAGTCTTTTTAGTTGACATATCTTTCTCATGTGATAGAATACTATTTGCAAATGCGAATCATTCGCAATAAGGAGAATTTATGTCACATATCCATATTCCAGATGGTATTCTCGCATGGTGGATTTGGTTACCTGCTTTAATACTTGTTGTTGGACTTTTAACCTTAATCTTTAAAGGATGGAATCAAGAGGAAGCACGTCGTCTTATTCCATTGGCTGCCATGATGTCAGCGCTCATGTTGATTACCATGTCTGTACCTTTGTTTATTGTTCCTGTTCACTTAACCTTGGCTGTACTAGCTGGATTAATGGTAGGACCAAAGATGGCTTTCTTGTCCATCTTAGTGGTTAACACCATACTTGCTTCATTAGGTCATGGTGGGTTTACCCTGATTGGTCTTAATACTCTTATTATAGGAGCAGAAATGTTTGTGGGAGTTTCCATCTTTAGATTCATCTCAAAACGAGTACCTACTTTACCTTCTGCCATCGTTGCAACGATTATTGGGATACTGTTATCTCTTTCCATGAGTGTTGGACTCATCGCTACCACAGTAGGACTTGTGGAAGCCTTACCTCATGAAGACCATGATCATGAAGAACATGATCATAGTGATGAAGAAGGCCGTATTTTACAAGTTCCTGAACGTTTCAATATTACACTTCCTGAATTCTACCATGTACAATCTGTGAGTGTTATTGATGATCATGATGAACACTACAAAGTTGTTCTCATCAGTGATGATGTGGAAGAAAGCATGCATGAACTCATGGAAGCTCTGATAGAAGCAGGGTGGGACAAGAGTGACAACAGTGATCTTCACCATGGATGGTATCTTAAAGGTAATGTTGAACTTCATGTGAAGGTGGATGAATCTAAGACAGACACCATAGAACTCGAACTGACACTGTTAAGTGATGAACAATTAAGTGATCACGATCATGATCATGATCATGATGAAGACCACAACCATGATCATGAGGATGTTGATACGATACTATCGGAGTTGAACTACTTAGGCTTCAGCGGTTGGTTGGCTGTGATTATGATATACTTAGTGGGGATCCTTCTTGAGTCCAGTGCAACTGGATTCATCTATCAATCACTCAAACAAATAAAGAAAGATTAAACCATGCATTTAGCGGATATTGATTATCAAGCGCTCTCTAAAGAATCCTATCTTCATCATCGAAGAGTGGACGCCAAATTGTTGAGTGCTGCCTTCATGTTAATCGCAGTCTTAGCTGCACAAACCATCACCCCCCTTGTGGTGATTTTGTGCTTTCTCTTTGTTGCGTTATTGAGTTCTAAACTAGCGTTAAAAACCATCCTTCATCTTTCGTTTTATCCGTTGTTTTTCTCTTCACTCTTTATTGCCATCCTATGGAGTTCTAATGCCACTTTAGGTTTACTTTCAATCTTTAAAGCCTTGAGCTCTGCTTGGATTATGATTAGTTTGGTGGCGACGACGCCGTATGTGGATATCTTTGCCTCTTTATCCAAAGTTTTGCCTTCATTACTGGTTGATTTGTTTCTCTTCACATATCGCTCTTTCTTCATTCTGATTGAGAAAGTGAGTGATTTAATCAAAGTAATTCGATTAAGAGGGGGATATCATCCTTATCATCCCATTCGAAACATCAAAACTTCTCATCTGCCTTAGCTTTACTCTTTGTTCGTTCTTTTGAAATGAATGATCGCATGTATCAAATCTATTCACTTAGAGGATATCAAGGTAAACTTCCTTTAAGAGAAGATCACCATCCATGGTCAATCCATGAAGGAATCATCCTACTCATTGGTTTAGGATGTATGTTAGGAGCACTCATATGAGCACACCCATTATTCAAGTCGAATGTCTAAAACATGTTTATCCTGATCAAACCGTTGTCAGTATTTGTGGGCTTGATTTTGTGGTGAATCAAGGAGAACGTGTGTGTATTCTAGGACCCAATGGGTCAGGAAAGACAACGTTGATTTCTCATATTCTTGGTTTACTTAAACCCATTGAAGGTAAAGTCAGTGTCATGGGTCTTGATCCTGTGAAGCACTTTGGGGCATTGCGCTCTAAAGTGGGAGTGGTGTTTCAAAATGTGGATGAGCAAATCATTGGACCACGGGTCTATGATGACATTGCTTTTACCTTACGAAATTTAAATCTTCCTCAAGCAGAAATCGATCAACGTGTGAAAGAAGTGGCAGTGATGCTAAACATCACTCATCTACTTGAACGTGTTCCCCATTACTTAAGTGGTGGAGAGAAGAAAAAGGTAGCATTAGCAGGTGCCTTAGCCTTAATGCCACAAGTGCTCATTCTTGATGAACCTTTTAATTCACTTGATCCTGAATCGAAGAAAGAGTTGGTATCACTCATCAATCATCTTAACGATCATCATGGATTAAGTGTGTTGATTACCACCCATGACATGGATCTTGTTCCCATGATTTCGGATGTGGTGTACGTTCTTAACAAGGGGCATATTGTCAGTAAAGGTAAACCCCATACTGTGTTCTCACAAACGCAAATCTTAAAGGATGCTTATTTAGAACCACCTATTCTCATTGAGTTATTTACACGTTTAAAAGCGTATGGGTATGTTGGTCATATCCCTTATGATATGGATGAAGCCATGACTTTGCTTAAGCAGTGGCTCAATCTTAAAGAAATCAAGTAAAGGACAGCAATGTCCTTTTTTTTTGTATGATTGTCACACTGACATCACTGTGATAGACTAAACTTAAAAAAGGTTACTACTATGACACCCTATACCATCATGCTTGTTGAAGATGAAGACGATATTCGCTCACGCATTCATTCAAAGATTGAACCAAATCCTCATTTTATGGTGACTGCACAAGCCAATAATGGGTATGATGCTTTTGAATTGTTTGAAAAGCATGTTCCTGATGTCTTGATTACAGACATTAAAATGCCATTTGTGGATGGATTAACACTGGCTTCCAGTGTAAAACTGTTGTATCCCAAGACAAAAATTGTGTTTATCACTGGATTTAATGAGTTTGACTATGCGAAAAAAGCCATTGAATTGGGCGTCATTGATTACTTGTCTAAACCCATCAGTGCAAGTGATATCGAGACTGTGTTAAATAAACTTAAAACACGCCTTGATGATGATCAACGCAATCTGTTCAATGAAGAAAAACTAAAAGAAGTGTATCAATCCCAACTTCCTGCGCTCATTGATTATCAGTTCAATGATATCTTAAGAAAAAGAGTGATTACCCAACAAGAGATTGATCGATTTTTAATGTATGGGTACGATTTCAATCATGGGTATTTCACCAATGGGTTGATTTCCATTGAAGGGGAAGCTCCATTACTTTTAATTGAACAAACCCGGACCTTCTTATTCAATGCGATTAAGAATCAATTCTCCAACTGTCGACATGTATTGGTGTTTAATTCCATGTATGGTTTAGGTTTCTGTTTGCATCATGATGAACCAACCTTGCAAGATGGGTTATCCAAATGTGCTGAGATCGTGGATTTAAAGTCTGAAATTTCCAAGTTAGTGGTGAAGATTGCCATTAGTACTCCATTTGAACCGTTTAATAAATTCAATGTTCATTTCAATCAAACCATTGAAACTATGAAACGTTTTGACTCTTTTAACTTTGACTGCATTGGTCAATACGATGATTTTAAAGTTGAAAGTGCAAGTTTGCCTTTTGATCGAGTGTGGTTTGAACACTTTGAAGCGATGATTCGACTTAAACCTCTTAAAGACATTGATGAGTTTTTAAAAGACTTCATGGATGATGAGCGTGATGTGCGTTTAAGTGATCGTCCTCTTTTACTTAAATTATCAACATTGATGTTGGATTACGCTGCGTTTCTTCATGTGAACTTGGATGACATCATTGCGATGGATATTCTTGATCGTTTGTCTTCTTTTAGGAAAATGGCTTCACTATGGCATTACCTAAGAGAACTCATTGTGAACATCAGAGATAAAATCCTCGCTTAACCAACAGTCCAAATCCATGGAGTTGTATAAAGAGATTGAGTTTATGATGAAACGCTCCTTTCAAGATCCTTTGTTTTCAATGGAAATGGTATGTGATCACTTAAACATCTCTTCATCTTACTTAACCAGTTTATTTAAACGATACTCAACATCTTCATTCAATAAATGCTTAGTTAAACTGAGAATTGATAAAGCCAGTGAATTATTGCTTAATACACCATTGAAGATTTATGAGATTGCGCAATGGTGGGATACAATGATGTGTATTATTTCTCTCATTCCTTTAAAAAACAAACAGGGGTAACCCCAAAGGAATTTAGACATGAATAATGTGCTTAAAAAACTGACCATCGGTCAAACCACCTTCATGATCATTGTGGTCATTGTGACGTTCACGTTGTCCATTTTTAGTCTGTTTGCGTATCGTTTGGTGTACAGTGCAACGGATGATTTAATCAAGACTTCCTCTAAAGAGTTTACGTCTCAACTCATTCTCAACTATGAGAGTTACATGAGTGGAGTGATTGATATCAGTAATCAAATTCAACGTCGTTTGTCCAATTTAGACTATCCTTTAAACAATGATGATATTGAAGTCGTGTTTGAATCACTGATTGATGTCAACCGTAATCTAAGAGGAGTAGCCTTGTTTGATTCAAACACACTTCTCGCAAGTTCTAGCATTCAACTAACTCAAGACAGTCAACCTTGGATTGAACTTGCCTTATCCAATGAAGAAATTCATCATTTCAAGTTTGTGGATGATCGTTTGTTTGTGTTGAAGTCCTTTACCTTAGGGCCTTTCATGAATCAAACGTTAACGTTACTCATTGAACTTGATAAATCATTGTTTGATGCGATCGCCTTTAATACCAATCTTGGTCTTCATGGACATATCTTATTACTGAATGAATCCTTAATGCCAGTCTACAGTGTGGGGGATTATGATGAAACCCAATCCTTAAGTGTTATTAATCAACAATTGTTAGGGATGACATTACTAGAATATGAAACCCAATCGATGGCACTCAATGTTTCCACGATTCGTGGAACACGATGGATGATTGCCACCTTCGTGAATGTGAATGCGATCAATCAGACCAAATCTGAGATTTTGATTGCGATGATAGGGATTTTGCTTCTCATGATGGTCATTGTAGCGTTTGTGTCTGCAAGTTTCTCTGGTCGACTCAATTCACCGATGAGACGCATTCAATCGCACATTCAAAAAATCCAAGAAGGTAATTTTGAAGAACAGATTGAGATTGATGGTCAGATAGAGATGGTAAAACTAGCTGATACGTTCAATACCATGTCCTCACAAATCAAACAATTGATGGATAATGTGGTCACTGAGCAACAAGAAAAGCGGGTAAGCACCATTAAAGCTTTACAGAATCAAATCAATCCTCATTTCTTATACAATACATTGGATTCCATCGTTAACTTATCTGAAAACAATCAAAATGAAGATGTGGTGGAAGCTATCATTGCCTTATCAAAGTTCTTTAGAATGAGCATTTCCAATAATCAAAACATTGTTCCTTTTAAGAAATGAGATTGAACATGTTCGTAACTATGGTCTTATTCAAAAGATTCGTTATAAACGTAGTTTTGAT
>JAJOHZ010000004.1 GCA_021209625.1 Erysipelotrichaceae bacterium
CGCCAGCCAGGAACGTCAGGACTAACAGAAACGAGCTATGGACCAAGCGACGGGAATCTCGAACAGTCATTGCTGAAACCCCTATCGGGTTACTGATAGAGAATCGCTTTTTTGAGGCTTGGCGGTTCATGAGAGTACAAATGGCTAACGATGAGCTCTGGCGCGCCGTTAGGCGTTGTCCAGAAGCGACTTGTTCGGTCTTTTGAGCTCGATATAGTTTATGAGAATCAGGATCCCCAAGAGTGTTACGTTTCCAACGATCCTCTCTAATTCTACTTCTCTCGTTCCGTTGAGAAGCATCGTATACTGTCCTATTGCTGTAGCAGTAGACATAATCAGAACTGCTCCCAATGACAGAACCAGGCACAGAGTAAGATTCTGTTCTTGGTTTTTTCTCGAATGGAGATAGTGCCCAGTTCCTGCCAGAGCGGGGATTATAAGCAATAATGGTCCAATGGGTGAAAAGTATTCACCTATTTCGGCTATCGCAGGTGGTGGATGTTCGGAATCTGCAATGGATTCGTTCAAGATGTTCAATGCAAGTAGTATGGAAAAACACATCAGGGCGACCGAGAATGACTGGATTATATTTTTCATTTTTTTCACCGGACGATGAGCCATGCACCACTACCAGCGAGGGGCGGGCATCGATCATGGTTTTGGTGTTTTATTTACGGGAAAACATCGAAACAGGGCGGCTGGTAGTGGTTGTCATGACGCGGCTAGTTGAACGAAGCCGCTTCGCGGCGGGGGGGGTCGGAGGTTGGTCCCTTCTTTCCTCGTTCCTTGAGATTTTGTTGATTCATTCCTGCCTCCACTCAGCCATTTGAGTTCATCGGGGCGCCGGGTGGTCCGGTCGCCCGTCATGAACTCGATCTTATAACTTAATTATTTCAGTATGAATATAAAAAAAGTCTGTTTTTTCGTCTCTCAGCCGCTTTGCTGACGACCTGAGTCTCCTGTCCTTTTCCGACAGAACCCGCGAGGCTTATTATAACAATATCCGTCAGCTCAGCGAATATTTTGAGGCCGATCCCGCAGTCCTTTCTCCCGACCAGATTCGGCAGTATTTCATTTTTCTCAAGGAGGAAAAGAAACTGGCCCGTCAGACCGCCACTCAGGCCATTTGTGCTGTCAAACTCTTCTGGGAAAAATCCCTTCATCGCACCTGGCCATTGGAGTTGTCCATTGCCAGAGCCGATGCCCGGTTCAAACTCCCCGTCATTCTCACTGCCCGGGAAGTCCGCCATATTCTCAGTCTGGTTGAGGGCATGGGACACTATACAGCTCTTTTAACCATATATTCCTGCGGTCTCAGATTGGGCGAAGGTCTGAACATCGAGGTGGAGGATATTTGTGATGATCGTATGGAGATCACCATCCGCTGCGGAAAGGGCAGCAAAGACCGGCGTGTTCCCATGCCCCGGAATACCCTCCTCAAACTCCGGGAGTATTGGAAAACTCACAGGAATAAAATACTGGTTTTTCCTGCCCGCGGGAGGGGTGGGATTCATGCCCCGGTGTCCAGAGTGCCGATGAGTCATTCAAGTATTCAGCTGGCTTTTAGAAAAGCTCTCAAAAAATCGGGTATTACGAAGTCGGCTCATATACATACACTCCGGCACTCCTATGCCACACATCTTCTGGAACAGGGTGAAAATCTCAGACAGCTTCAGCTGAACCTGGGGCATTCCTCACCCAATGCCACGGTTATATATACACATCTGACCAATCTGTCCAACTCACAGCATCATAAACGGCTGAACCGCTTCATGGGCGATCTCTGAACCGGATGCTCCCATCCGGCCGGATCCGTCCGGGGACTGCAGGGACAGCCTGACTTTCCATCAGGCACTGACCCGCTATGCCCCGAAGTACCTGGAGACATTCGCTAAAACCATGCCCGTCCGACACAGCATGGTTCTGCGGAAAGTTCTTCAATGCCGCACCCCAGCCATGGGTGGCAGTCTCTTCGTGTGCCCGGATTGTGGCAATCACCACTATGCTTGTCATTCCTGCAATGACCGTCATTGTCCGCAATGTGGCACTCAGGACGGTGAGAAGTGGCTGGAGAAAAACCGCCGCGATCTGCTCCTGCCTGTCCCATGGTATCTTGTGACCTTCACTCTGCCGGATGCACTGCGCCAGTGGATACGGAAAAATCAGAAGGTCGGGATAAAGCTTCTGTTCAAATGCTCCAGTCGGGCCCAGCAGGATCTGGCGTCGAACCCGAAACACTTCGGTGGTCAGTTGGGCATGATTGGTTTTCTTCATACTTGGTCGCGCAAGCTGATATACCATCCCCATATACACTACCTGATCCCGGCCGGGGCATTGAGCCGTGATGACAGCCATTGGGTGCCATTCCGATATCAGAACTTTCTTCTTCCAGTCAAAGCGCTGGGGAAAAGGTTCCCTCCTTCTATGATGCTTTAATGAGTTTTAAAGACGATGTCAAACTCGCTTTTGATGTGAATGTCTTAAGAAAACATGTTTCAAGTTTTCAATCAACGTTTGAAGCGATAGTGAAACACTATGAAGATAAAGAAAACATCTTGTTTCCTATGCTTGAGAAACGTGGTGATTTCATTATCCCTAAAGTCATGTGGGGTGTTGATAATAAAATACGCAAAAGCATTAAAGAAAGTCTTCAATTATCACAGGAGGATGTTGCATTCAAGAAGTTGCAAACTCAATGTGGTAAAACCATTCAACTCATTGAAGACATGATTAGCAAAGAAAACAATGTGTTGTTCCCTATGTTATTAGAAAAGCTAAATCAAGCTGACTTGAAAGTCATTGCGCAAGCTCGTGAACAACACACACCAGATACAACTTATGAATCCGTTAATGAACCTAACACTGAAATCAGGGATGAAGCCTTAAACATGAGCATGGGATACTTAACCCATGAACAAGTGAACGCTATTTTCAATACAGTACCTTTCGATATGACTTTTGTGAATGCTGAAAATAAAGTGACTTTTGTGACACAAGGTAAAGAGCGAATCTTTGAGCGTCCAATCTCTGTCATTAATCGCAGTGTAGACATGTGTCATCCTCCACAAAGTGTGGATATTGTGATGGGAATCGTAGATGATTTGAGAAGTGGACGAAAAGATCATGAAGACTTTTGGATTAACTTTCGAGGAAAACGTGTTCATATCCGCTACTATGCCATCAGAAATGAAGAAAATGAGTACCTAGGAACCTTAGAAGTCACTCAGGATATCAGTGAAATTCAACATTTAGAAGGTGAAAAACGTTTAGTTAACGTATGAGACACCCCATAAGTTTCTTTCTAGGTTTTCTCTTCTTTATCTTAGGTTCCATAGGCATACTCCTTCCCTTACTACCAACGACCCCTTTCTATCTGGCCAGTGTAGGGTGTTTCATGAAATCTTCCCCTTCCTTTGCGTCACGCATCATGAAAAACCCTACATTTGGTCCTATGATCAGTGACTATCAACACCATCGTTGTGTTAGACCTCATATCAAGAAGAAGGCCATCCTTGTTTTATGGCTTAGTCTCTTAATGAGTGTTATTATTGCACCGTTGATACTGGTTAAAATAAGCCTTGTGTTCATAGGCTTAGGGTGCACATTCATGATTCAAAAACTTAATGAAAACCCGCAAACATTCACATCAAAGTGAATGTTTTTTATGCGACAATATCCGACTGTACATTCAATTCTTTTGCATAAAGACTGCTTTTAGGACTACAATGAAAGCGTATACACATCTGTGTATCATGTTCTGTTGATCAAAAGGAGGAACCATGAAAAAGATTCTGAACAGACCAGAAGACGTCGAGAAGAAATGATTAATGGCCTAGTTGCCACTCACGAAGATATCGTGCACCGCGTCAGTGACACTCGTGTTGTCGCTCGTAACTACGAAGGAAAAGGTAAAGTAGGTCTAGTTTCTGGGGGTGGAAGTGGACACGAACCATCTCATGCAGGTTTTGTAGGTAAAGGTATGTTAAGTGCTGCCGTCTGTGGTGATGTATTCACCTCTCCAACCGTTGATCAAGTGTATGAAGGAATTAAAGCAGCAGACAAAGGCGCTGGTGTATTCTTAGTTATTAAGAACTATACTGGTGACGTCATTAACTTCACCATGGCGAAAGAAATGGCTGAAGAAATGGACAACATTAAAGTAGACTTCGTTATCACTAATGATGACATCGCCGTTGAAGGTTCTACATGGACTGAAGGACGTCGTGGTGTTGCAGGTACAGTGCTTGTCCATAAGATTCTTGGCGCATTGGCAGAAAATGGGGCAAGCCTTGAAGAAGTCAAAGCTGAAAGCGAAAAACTCATTAAAGAAATGGCTACTCTTGGCTTAGCTTTAACTCCAGCGATTGTTCCTCAAGCAGGCAAACCTGGATTTGAATTAGGCGAAGATGAAATTGAATTTGGTCTTGGTATCCATGGTGAACCAGGCTATCGTCGTGCAAAACTACAACCTTCTAAAGTAATGGCAAAAGAATTCATTGATAAGATTGTTGCAGAACTCAAACTTACTGCTGGTGAAAAAGTGGTTGCGTTTGTGAATGGTTTAGGTGGTACACCACTTATGGAACAATATGTCTTCATGAATGATGTATTGAATATCCTAAAAGAACACAAAATTGATGTGACTCGTAAACTCATTGGTAATAAAATGACTTCCATTGAAATGCAAGGCATCTCATTAACCTTATTACGTGTTAAAGATCCTCGCTGGGTTGAATATCTTGATCAAGATGTGAAAGTGGCGGCTTGGTAAAATGATGACTCCACTCGCATTTACCCAATGGTTTGAAGTGTGGTCAAAAGACATTCAGACGCATAAAGAATACATGAGTGATCTTGATAATGCGATTGGTGATGGTGATCATGGATTCAATATGGCGAAGGGCGTCAATGCATATCAAGAAACCCGTCAAGCCAAACAAGAATTATCAATCAGTGAAGAGTGTAAACTCATTGGTATGACCTTACTTAGCAAAGTCGGAGGAGCTTCTGGACCACTGTATGGTTCAGCATTCCTTGCGATGGCCAAAGTGTTTGGTGATGCTCAAGAGATTTCTTATGACCAACTTGTCACTGCGCTTCAAGCTGGAGTAGATTCCATCATGATGCGTGGTAAAGCTATCCGACATGAGAAGACCATGATTGATGTATGGATGCCTGTCATCGAAGCCTTGAAACGAAATGAACTCAATGAATCTCTTGTAGATCGTTACGTGAAAGACACAGCACCACTTAAAGCAACCAAAGGACGAGCAGCCTACTTAGGTGATCGCTCCATTGGTCACATTGATCCAGGCTCATTCTCTTCTGGATTACTCTTTAAAGCCTTACTCAAAGTCCTATAATAAACAAAAGCAATCATTCATCATGATTGCTTTTAAGTTTGCCTACTTCTCTTACTATCGCTTCGTGACTTGGATCAACTAAGGTTTGCACAGCAGCCACAAAGGCGCCTTCAACGATAGGTGCATCCAGATAGAAGCATTTTTCTTTTAAGGAATCATCAATCATGTCTAACACCATTTCAATGCTCATGATAGAGCTACCAATATCACCAAACAAATAGATTCGCTCACTTGCTTGATGCTCTTCGATCAATGATTGAATGAGTAATGGATCTGTTCCAATTTCTTTATCATGGGTTCCCCCTGCTGCTACCACGCTCACGTTAGTGCTTGGAACCATTTGAGTCACCAAATCAACAATACCTTCACTGATTTTATAACTATGCGATACAACAATAAGTGTTATCATATATCCTCCTTGTGTTCACTTGAATTAAAAAACGTAGGAGCAAGCTCCATACGTTTTTTCATCCAAGATGAGGGAAATATTACTCAGGTTTGTAGCCTTGAGTAGCTTTAACAGCTGTTTGCCATCCTTTGTAGAGACCTTCGCGCTCATGAGCAGGAAGAACTGGTTCAAAACGATTGTCAAGTTTCCAGTTATTGGTCACTTCATCAGTGGACTTCCAGAATCCAACTGCTAGGCCTGATAAGAATGCAGCACCTAAAGCAGTAGTTTCTTGAACGACTGGACGATCAACTGGAACACCTAAGATATCACTTTGGAACTGCATTAAGAAGTTATTCTTAACGGCTCCACCGTCAACTTTAAGTTGAGCAAGTTTGATACCAGAGTCAATTTCCATTGCTGATAATACGTCGCGAGTTTGATAAGCGATTGATTCAAGAGTAGCACGTGTAATGTGAGCTTTAGTTGTACCACGAGTTAGTCCAACGATTGATCCACGAGCTTTGTCATCCCAATAAGGAGCACCAAGACCTACGAATGCAGGAACAAGGTAAACGCCATCACTGGACTTAACAGAAGTTGCTAATGCTTCAGATTCAGGAGCGGATGTGAAGAATTCTAATCCATCACGTAGCCATTGTACTGCAGAACCAGTAACGAAGATGGATCCTTCAAGTGCATATTCAACTTTTCCATCAATACCCCAAGCTAGAGTAGTGAGTAGTCCATTTTTACTAGGAATACCTTTTTCCCCAGTATTCATAAGCATGAAGCTACCGGTTCCATAAGTGTTCTTAGCCATACCAGGTTTGAAGCAAGCTTGTCCGAATAGAGCCGCTTGTTGGTCACCAGCGATACCCGCGATAGGAACTTCTTGTCCAAAGAAATGGTAGTCAGCAGTCTTGCAGTAAACTTCAGAAGAAGGTTTAACTTCTGGAAGCATGTTAGCAGGTACTTGTAGAATATCTAAGAGTTCTTGATCCCATTTAAGATCATAGATGTTGTACATTAACGTACGGGAAGCATTGGAGTAATCAGTGACGTGAGCTGCCCCACCTGATAATTTCCAAACTAACCAAGTATCGATTGTACCGAATAGTAAATCCCCTTTTGCAGCTTTTTCGCGTGCACCTTCAACATGGTCTAAAATCCATTTGACTTTAGTTCCTGAGAAGTAAGCATCAACCACTAGACCAGTTTTGTCACGGAACAATTGTTCCTTGCCCATTGCTTTGATTTCGTCACAAATAGGCACTGTTTGACGGCTTTGCCAAACGATTGCATTATAGATTGGAAGCCCAGTGTGTTTGTCCCAAACCACAGCAGTTTCACGTTGGTTAGTGATACCGATAGAAGCGATTTGTTCAGGTTTAATTCGAGTAGTTTGTAATACTTCCGCTAACACAGCAAGAACTGTGGTCCAGATTTCGTTGGCGTTATGTTCAACCCAACCTGGTTTAGGGAAAATTTGAGTGAATTCTTTTTGAGCCACACCGACGATATCCGTCTTGTGATCAAAAATAATGGCACGATTACTGGTTGTACCAGCATCAATGGCTAAAACATACTTTTCCATGTATCCTCCTTTTAATTATGTTTTTGTGACCATGGTAGTCACAATAATTCCTCGATTAGAATAAATAGAATGATAAGAATAATCCGCCTAATACGCCACCAACTAAAGCAGCAACTAAATTAGGAACAGCTTTAGAGAAGCTTCCACCACGAACAACAGAAGCAACAAGAAGACCAGATGCAGCTGCAAACGCCATATCGACCCATGCACCATCTGCAGATTGAGTAATCATACCAGTACCATGGTTAAGAGCCCAAGTAGTACCAACGATGAACGCAGCAGCCATCCAACCACCAAACGTTCCAAAATTATCAACTAGTTTTCCCCAAAGTAAACGGATTAAGAATGGGAAGATTGCTGCGCCAACTACGGTCGCAATTGCTTGTTGAATTGTCATAATTCTTAGCCCTCCATGCTTTCTTCGACTTTAGCGGCAAGGAATCCCCCGATAATGCCTCCTAAAATCACTAAACCTAATGTTGGTAATGTAGCGATAAGTGGATCAACTGAACCTGCACCGAATACATCGCGCATAACCCCAGCAACACCAATACCAGCTGCCATATCAACGAAACCTGAATCTGATTCGTGTGGAATCAATCCAACGAAATGGTTTAAGAACCACATTGGACCGATGATTGCAAATGCTGCAAACCATCCACCGATAATTCCAAACGACTCTAAAGACGCCATTGGACCCCATACAGACATAACGAACATACCTGCGATGGCGTATCCTAGAACACTTCTAAGAAACTTCATAATAACCTCTTTCCTTTCCATAGCTTTCGCTATCTATGTTGACTTGTTGTAAGAGCTGCACAATGGATGAGGTTGTGAAACTCAAACTTCAAAGTTCAATCCTTGTGAATATTTTGGGTATCTAACATGTCCCCACGTTTAATTTTAAATTAAAAGCGCTTACATTGATACCCTTTGAGGAGCGACAATATCCGACTAGCTGTGAAAGATTGATGAAACTCAGCTAAAGGATACTGTCGCGAGGGAAATACGGCTCACTCTGACACTAGGAGTGAGAACGATACATGTCTTCTTTTATTTTTTCTAATATCATACCAATGTACTCAGAATTGGATGGTTTACGGTGTGGATCCTTGTAATTCATGGATGTCAAGAACGCTGTTAAACGAGCATTATTTTGCTCATACGCCAGTGTTAAACTATGACGCATGGCTTTATCCACATTTCCACTGCTTGTTTTGCATACTTCTGCCACATAAGGATAAATTGATTTTGTGATTGAAAATACTTCAATGGACTCATTGAGAATATGCTCTATAGCAAGTCTAAAATACTGATATCCAAAGGTGTGAGATGGTAACCCACTGTCCATTAAATGCTTACTAACATGGGTTTGAAGGGTCGGATGTTGATTGACTTCATTATCTCGCTCGAAAGTTAATATACGTAAGCGCTCAATTAAGATTTGGGAAGTAAATGGTTTGAATAACACAAATTTAGCTCCCCAATTCAAAGCTTGTTCAATGACATTTTCATCTTGAATTTCGGATAAAACGATCACTTTGGTGTTGTTTAATAGTTTGTCAAAATAGGCTTGTTTAAGAAATCCTAATCCATCACATTTTGGCATAAATAAATCTAATAAGATGATATCAACGTGTTGACGTTTAAGAATGGCTAATGCTTCATAACCATCTTTTGCTTTTGCTGTAACTTTAAAGTCTGCTACAGAATCAAGCATTTCACTTAATTTCTTCAAACCAAAATGACTATCATCTACCACCATGACGTGCTTGATTTCTTTACCCATCGCAACGACTTCTTTTGAACGAGCTTGTACTGACATTAATGAACACGCTCCATACTTCTTGAGGCAATGATATCCACATCAAGTCCACATACATTCTTAATAATCACTTCATTCATAGCAACAGGGGCAACCACTTCAACGTGTGCCAATGCTTTCATGACTTCAAACATCTTCCCTTTAGGAATATCTGAAGAGGTAATCACAGGTAAGCGATCATACAATGCTCCCGAGATTTTCACAGTACTTGTTAACATGCGTGTAGGATTAGTCAATTCTTTACGAGCATAGACATCTCCACGATTACAAGAATTTCCTGTGACATTCAGAACTTGTCCTGCATCATCTAAATCAACTTCAAGATGACAACTCATTGGACATACAATACATATCATTTCATGTTTCTTCATGCGACGTCCTCCACAACTTCGATACTTAAGGATTGTTGACATAAAGCCACATCAGAGGCTTTAAGGATCACTTTCTCCATTTCAGCTGGAGCTAAGTGTTTTTTCTTAATCACACGTAAAACTTCATCATCTTTTTTAATGACTAGTTCCACATTCTTATATTGCTTGCGCACTCTAAACATTAATTCAATCGTTTTATCTAAGTTAACAGGATGAATCATTTGAGGAACAATGTATCCAATCCCTTCTTTAGCAACTGTATGAATCACATTTCCTGTGTTGAGTTGATCATTAATGTATTTAGCTGCTGCAATTCCTGTCTTACGACCTTCTTCGGCCACAAAATCCACTAAATCATGAACATGAAGAACATTACCACAAGCAAACACACCTTCAAGTGATGTTTGATAGGATTCATCCACTTTAGGACCACGTGTTTTTGGATCCATTTCAATGTTGGCTTCTTCACTGAGTGCATTTTCAGGAATGAGACCAATCGAGAATAACACGGTATCCACATCAAAGGTTTTTTCCGTACCAACGATCGGTTGCATTCTATCATCAACTTGCGCAATGGTAACCCCACTCACTCGATCCAATCCATCAATCTTAGTAATGGTATGGCTTAAGAAAAGTGGAATATCAAAATCTTCAAGACATTGTTTGATGTTACGAGGTAGTCCATTTGAATATGGCATGATTTCTGCCACACCCTTCACTTCAGCTCCTTCAAGGGTTAAGCGACGAGCCATGATTAATCCAATGTCACCACTACCTAGAATGAAGATTTTCTTCCCTACCATGAACCCTTCCATGTTAAGGTAGCGTTGTGCAGTCCCTGCACTCCAAACACCAGATGGGCGATAACCTGGAACAGCGATTGCTCCACGGGTACGTTCACGACAACCCATAGCTAAAATGATTGCCCCAGCTTTAATTAAGACATATCCTTCATCTGGACTGACGTATTCAATGGTTTTATTGTCATTCATGTGAATGACCATAGCATTTAATTTATAAGTAATGTATTTTTGATGAACTAAGTTGACAAAACGTTCTGCAAATCCTGGACCAGATAGTTCTTCTTTAAAAGTATGAACACCAAATCCATTATGAATGCATTGTTGGAGGATTCCTCCTAGTTCTTTATCTCTTTCAAGGATTAAAATGTCTCTAACCCCATTATCATAAGCACTAACGGCAGCAGCTAGTCCTGCACTTCCACCGCCAATGATGACTAAATCAAAGTGTTTCATGCAAGGTTCTCCTTTGTTTCTCCAACAAGTATCGTAGATTCATCCGAATCAAGTAAAACCTGGGTCGGTTTAATCTTGAGTTCGCGTGCTAAAATTGCAATGACACGTGGTTCACAGAAACCACCTTGGCATCGACCTGCACCTGCTCTTACACGACGTTTAACTGCTTTAACAGTTCGTGCACCCGCATTACGATGGATCACATCCACAATTTCACCTTCACTGACAAGTTCACAACGACAAATCATTTGACCAAACTTCGCATCTTTTTCATACATGTTTTGTTTTTCTTCAACACTCATGCGGTTAAGAATAATCCAAGGACGACGAGGTGTTCTTGGTTCACTCTTTGGTTTAAGAGGAATCAACTCTGAAAGAATATTGGTCACATACTCAGCAATCGCTGGAGCAGAGGCAAGTCCTGGAGAATCAACACCAATTAAGTTAATGAAGTTTTTAACATCATTTGCTTCTTCAATCACAAAATCATAATCCAAATGTGATGGACGAAGTCCTACATAAGTACGAATGATCGTGTGCATAGGAATATTTTTTAACTGTTTTAGCAACTTGCTCTTTCACATAAGCCAATGCATCCGCTGTGTTGTCTTTACCTTCTTTATCAGAAATGATGTCAGAGTTAGGACCAATTAAAATATTGTCATGGATGGTAGGAACAACTAAAACTCCTTTTCCTTTTTCAGATGGAAGTGGATAAATGGTTCTTGATACCACTGGTTTCACTGCACGGTCCAGTACATAGTATTCACCACGACGTGGTGTAATCTTGTAATGAGTTTGCTTAGACACCATGGCATAAATCTCATCAGAATAAACCCCTGCCGCATTAATGATGACTTTGGTTTGGAAGACAGCTTTTGGAGTTGTCACATCAAAATAACCATCCTTACGATCAATATTAACTACTTTATGATTGAGGAATAGATGTAATCCATGATTAATGGCATCTTCAACAGCAGCAATGGTCACTTCCCAAGGAGAAACAATCCCTGTAGATGGTAAATCCAATGCTTCTACAACGGCATCACTCAAATTAGGCTCTAATGCAATAGCTTCCTCACGATTGATAAGTCGACTTGGAACACCTCTTTCTTGCGCTTGATCATATAACTCTTTAAGTTTACTGCGCTCTTCATCATTCACGGCGACAACAAAAGCACCATTACGGATAAAGTCCACTTTCAATTCTTCACATAATCCTTCCCACAACTCATTACCGCGAACATTAAGTTTCGCTTTAAGTGTGCCTGTTTTTGGATCATGTCCAGAGTGGATAATGGCACTGTTAGCAGCAGTGGCTTCATTAGCTACATCATTATCTTTTTCTAGCAACGCAACCTTAAGATCAAACTTAGATAAGCGTTGTGCTAATAGTCCACCATTAATCCCTGCGCCGATAATCACTACATCATACATGCGTGGTCCTCCTTAAATAAAAAACACCAAAATAGAATCTGTGAAATTGCTACTCTGGTGTCTCTTGTGTGTCTATTAACTTGTAACTACATTATAACGTATGACATATGTTCATGCAATGTCTTTTTTTCACATATTTAAGCGTTTACATCGTCACATTTGTCACAAATAAAGACATTTTGTGACAAATTATCTATTCGTGCATGGATTCGCATAAACACAAATCACTGACCGTAAATGCCATGCATCCTGCTTCAAGTCCTTGTAGTATGTCTTCTTTTGTTTTTAACAATCCCCCACCAATGAGTGGCATACTAATCTTAGATTTGATGTAAGGAATAATCTTGTAGGCAATGGCAGGCATCACTTCCACAATATCAGGTTGTGATTTTTGCAGTGTTTCTATGCCTCGCTCAATGGATTTACTGTCGATTAAAAACATGCGTTGAATCGCGATTTTTTTATTCTTCTTTGTGGTTTCAATGATTCGAGTCTTACTTGAAATCACTCCATCGGCTCTTAAACGCTGACATAAAAACTCAGCACCATGTTCATCACTGGAGATCCCATGTACCATATCAATATGTACCAATGCTAACTTATTATTATCGTGCAGTGTTTTAATCATATGTTCAAGCAATGAAATATGAATGTCTTGAAGAATACACACGATTAAATCTGACTCAATGAATTTCTCAAGTCGTTTCATGCTAGGGACAACAGGAACACAGATTTGTTTTTTTTAAGATGTCGATCATAGGTTGAATCTCTTTCATGTTGTCAACATTATACATGATTTTCTTCCTTTCATTAACGTCGATTTGCTAAAGCAGGCAAAATCATCGTGGTGGTAACATCCTTTGCAATCGCTGGTGCACTTGCAATGCCTGGAGATTCTATGCCTGCTAACGTAAAGAAGTTAGGAACATGAGGATGTTCTTGAATAATGAAATCATCTTGATTGACTCGAGGTCTGAAACCAACAAAGCGTTCCACTTCTTTTTCATAAGGAATATTAGAAAGCAGATGATTCATTTTCACTTTTCATGTCTTCGATTGCTTCATCTTGAATGGGTTGAGGAATAAACGACTCAACATCCACCGCATTTGGACCAACTAAGCTTCTTCCACTGATGGTAGGTACATATAAAACACCTTTGCCTAAAGGAGACGGAACTGGATATATGATGCGTGAAGAAACTAATGGAAGATCTTCAGATAGGACAAGGTATTCTCCTTTTCGGTATTCAAGATTAAAGGATGGTTCACCTAACAATGCTTCAATCTTATCCGCATACAACCCTGCACAATTAACCACCACTTTAGTTTGGTAAATACCACGATTGGTAGCAACTTCAAAATGATCTCCTCTTGATTGAATAGAAACAATGCTTTCTTCAAAATGGGCCATACCCCCTTGTTCTACCCCTTTATTAACTGCTTGTGAAGCTAAGTGGGTTGGATCCACAATGGCTGTGGTTGGCATGTCCAATACTGCAATCACATTAGGATTAAGGTTTGGCTCTAACATCATAGCTTCATGCACACTGTAACGAACAACTGGTATCGATCGCTCTTTAGACTCGTTGTTCTAAAACATCCAAATGCTTACATTCTTCTTCATTTTTTGCTACCACAAAAGCCCCTATACGTTTGAATGGTGTTTCTAATTCTTTCGCATAGTCTTCATACATGGCTTGTCCCATAAGATTATACTTAGCTTTAAGGGTATTAGAGAGTGGATCGACCCCGCTATGGACTATGGCACTATTGTGCCCACTGACTTCTAAACCAGGCTTATGATTCTTCTCAAATAGATGGACGTTTCTACTCTGTTTAGTACATTCATAAAAAACAGTGCTGCCAATGATACCAGCACCGATCACGATAATATCGATCATGATTGATCCTCCTTCCAATGACAAAAAACGCTTCAGAAGGGTTTTCTCTTGCTCTCTACCCAAGATTAACTTTGATTTCATTGTACATGAGGATGAATGTAAGCGCAACCAAACCACTCAAACTTGTGAAAGAAATTAAAAGGTTCACGTTTTATAATTAAAAAAGTAATCCAAGGATTACTTTTTAAGTGAAGCTGCAATGTCTCTGAGAAGTAAAACTTCCTCTGTTGGTTGAGGAGGAGCACTTGGTGCTACTGCTTCCTTCTTCTTTAATGAGTTCATCATCTTAATAATCAAGAATAAGACTAAACCAACAAGTACAAAATCGATGATGCTTTGTAAGAATGACCCAAGTAAGACAGCTACTTCAGGGGTAGTTTCATTGCCTTCAACTAGCACATATTTTACTGTTGATAAATCCACTTGGCCCATCACTAATCCAAGTAAAGGCATAATCACATCATTAACAAGTGATCCCACAATGCGACCCATGGCACCCCCAATAATCACCCCAACCGCTAAATCAAAGACGTTTCCTCTTAGAATAAATGCTTTGAATTCTTTAATCATAGGTTTCTTCTCCTTATTTACTACTATTATACCATGTCCAATAAAAAATGGAGTTTCCTCCATTTTATTTCAATTAAGCTGTAACTTGTTCTTCTTTAGGATCCTTAAGATAGTTCATCACCACAAACACTAAAGCCATCACCAAATAGCCTAATGCAACTTCAGGAGCAGCACCTACTTTGATTTCTACCGCATGGACAAATCCAAAGAAGGCTAAACCACCTGTGATGAGTGAATACACGGCTGCTCTCATGAATTTGCGATCAATGACGTAAATCGCAATGGAACAGATAAGCATACCCACTAAGATATCTCCACCTGCTAGACGTTCCCATCCCAACAGTGGAACCCCACTCGCTTCTAAGGCAGCATAATCTTTCACTGCACCTAAAGCTCCAATGGTTGAATTGATCTTTAAGACCACAAATCCCGCAATGAGTGGAAGGAAGGATAAAGCAACGGCAGGCATATGACGTTTCTCAGTAACCGAGAAAGCTTGAGCAGTAATAACCATACCGATATACACTAAGATAGGAAGCAATGCAACAAGTGGTATTACACTTAGAATCAATTGCATTAAACCAGTAAAGGCTAAGACCAAGACCGCAACACCAGTCACCCATGAGTAACCAATACGTGCGCCTGTGCTCTTCCATCCTGGGTGTCCAATATAAATGATGGTAGGGAATGGTGAACCTAACACCGCACCAATCATAGTTAATACACCAGGAATCAACATAGCACGAGTGATATTGTAATGCTCTCCCGCCGCAGCTGCAGATTCTAGGTTGTCTAAGGACTCTAAGAAATCATAAATCGCAAGTGGAATGGCAGCCGGTAAGAATGGAGCAATGGTCGCAAACCCTGAAACCATTAAATCACCAAAGAAACCAGGGAAAGCTAATCCAAAACTTGAAATGGAATCACTCACACTTTGTGGATTCATGTATCCCGTTAACCATGCAAGGATAGTTCCCACTAAAATCGCAAATGCACCAGCAGGAATTTGAAATGGCATTTTCTTAAGGGCTAACCAACCCACTAAGATGATCGCAAATGAGAGTAAACCAATGTAAGGCGTTGTAAAGACAGAACCAATTGGATTCATCGCGATGTAAGTGATCGCAAGTCCGGCTAAGGAACCTAACATCGCACTGCGAGGAATATACTTATTAATCCAAGGTCCAATCACCGCCCCAATGGTCATGATGATCCCTTGAACCATGTTCCAGGCTAAACCAGTTCCTAACGCAACCATCCAATCTTGAGTTGCACCATATACCACCGCAATCACCCCAAAGGCTACCGCAAAGTAGTGAGGAACACTGAGGCCATATGGCATAGCAGTGACTTCCATGTTGTTGGTTTTAATCGATAAACGTTTGGCTTGAATCGCAAGTAGGATACCACCAAACCCTACGATCACCGCTGTGGCAGGAACCACATTGCCAAACACGATATTGTTTGGCATACCAATCACTAGCAGCAATCCAATTGCGGCTAAGAAATTGGTTAAGACGTTAGAAAATAATCCGAAGAAACCATTAAGGTCTCCCTTGACCCACCACTTTGCTCCTAATTTATAGTTCATTGTTCTTTCCTCTTTATTTTAATACCTTAAGTAAATGATCTGAGGTGGTGGTCCAACCAAAGATACCACCTTGTTGATTAATCATACGAATCGCTGCTTCTTGATCTGCTGGATCAAAAGCGGCTGTTCCATCTTCCATCATGAGGCATTCATACCCACGATCATTGGCTTCACGAATGGTGGTATGAACACATACATGCGTGGTGACTCCACACACAATTAAGCTTTCAATGCCTTTGTTTTGAAGAATCAGTTCTAAATCAGTTTTGTAAAATGAGCCCTTCCCTGGTTTATCAATCACAGGTTCTCCTACTAAAGGTTTGAGTTCTTCCACAATGTCATGACCCACTTCACCACGTATCAGAATACGTCCCATTGGTCCATCTTCTCCAATGGCTTTAGAACGGCGAAGTTTAGAAGGTGGACAATCACTCATATCAGCACGATGTCCTTCACGAGTATGAATCACAAACATACCTTTGGCTCTTGCGGCTTCCAAAATCGTTTTCACCGTTGGGATAATGCTCATGGTTGGAGTCACATCATTGCCTAAGGCTTCTCCAAATCCACCACGAGCACAGAAATCACGTTGCATATCAATGATTAATAAAGCCGTTTTTTCTAAATCAAAATCAAAAGCAAATGGTTTCGCATCTACGACAAATTTTCTCATCCAAATTTCTCCTTTTTACTTGTTACTAGATCATATAAATACAATATCACACCGACACCTAAATACCCTAAACTCATTGAAGGATGCATGTTAAGTCCCACTCCTGCACTGTGAATGATGCCAAAGAAAGAGAGTATTCCGGCTAAGAATGCCGTGATACTGGCCGCTTTGAAGCGTTGATCAATGATAAAGACGGTTAAGCTACCTAACACCATCCCTACAATGATTGCTCCTTGTCCTAACACAAACATGCCTTCATAGTTGAGTCCATTGATGTTAAGGAGTTGATACCCCACATCTAGTGCACTCGTATTGGCACTGCTTAAAGCAATATCAACCGCATTACGTGTCCAATCCGCTAAGGAAGGAACAATTGCCATCACCACAGCAGGCGCATATTTATGCTCGTTTGCACTGAAAGCTTGAGAGGTAATGACTAAACCAATGTAGAGAAGAATAGGAAGTACCCCAACGACAGGAATAATGTTCAGTAAAACTGAAATGATTCCGAGTGAAGTGAGCACCAATACTCCAAATCCTGACGCAACTGAATATCCAATTCTTGCACCTGCTTCTTTCCAACCCGGGTGTCCAATGAAGATTGCGGTCGGAAATGGGCTTCCAAAGAAACTGCCTAAGATCGACGTTAACCCATCTGCAATCATGGCTTCCTTAGTGTTGTATTCATCTCCTGCAGCTGCAGCACTTTCACAGTTATCAATGGTTTCTATGAAATTATAGATACCTAATGGAATAGCTGCAATCAAGAATGGGGCTGCGCTACTGAAACCATCCACCCATCTCATGAATGAAGGAACTGGAAGTGAAAACGCTAATCCATCAAATGAGGCTATCAAGACATCCAGTTGCATGACTCCGGTGCTCCATCCTAAGATGACAGCCACAAGAATCGCAACCAGTCCTGTAGGAACATTGAAGGGCATTTTAACTTTTCCAATGAATCCCAATAAGACAATCGCAAGTGAAACCAGCCCAATGTAAGGTAAGGCAAAGATACTGAAGGCGGGATTAAGCGCAATGAAGGTTAAGGACACCCCAGCTAAGGATCCCAACATGGCTGCTCTTGGAATCCATTGACGCATCTTAGCTCCAATAAGTGATCCAGCCAATTCAATCACTCCCTCAGCAAGTGACCAAACAAGTCCTGCTGACCATGCTAAAGTAGCGTTACCTGTACTCCAATAAACAGGACCTATGATTAAAAATACAATGAGGAACATGTGAGGAACACTGGTTCCTGAAGGAAGCGCTGTCACATCATCACGACCTGTTTTCTTAGCAAGAGCCATGGCCATTTTTGTATAATATGCACTAGCTAAGAAAATCGACAATCCAACAGCAGGAAGAATACGACCATACACAAGATCAAAAGGTAAACCAACAACAACCGAGAGCAAACTAGCCATGACTAAAAGGTTAGTTAGATTGTTACTAAACAAGCCAAAGAAACCATTCCAGTCACTTTTTACCCAGATTTTCATGTCTCCTCCTATCATTTACATGTAAAGTGTAAAACAATGCGTTATAATTGTATTCAGCAACACTTTACAAAACGAAGCGGTTACAATTGTTTTATTTTACAACTAAGCACACAAATATGGGAGAAAACACATGGAAATCACATTAAAGCATCTGATTGATCGTAATGTCTTTGAAAAGATTGAAATCCATTCAGGAGCATCACAACTTCATCGAGTGGTTAAGAGTGTTTCCATTATGGAAACACCCGATTTTGACAAATATATTCTAGAAAAGACTCTGGTCCTTACCACCCTTTACCCCATCAAGAATGATGTGGATCGTTTTCTTTTACTTTTGGATTCACTGCATGAAAAACAAGCATCAGCATTGATTGTGAAGGTTAAGCGCTACATTGATCGTATTCCCGAAGTGATCATCGAGAAAGCCAAAGCATTGGAATTTCCCATCATTACCTTAGAGTATGATGCTAATCTTTCATTGTTATTTGATTCCATCATTGCGGAGGTTCATTACGCTCAATACAGCACTCATAACTTTAATGCTTTATACACAACCTTACTTCAAGACATTGTACAAAAGCCATCAACTAAAGCACTCATCACAGCTCTCAAATCTATTCCTGATATTGAAGTGTTAATCCTTAATCTTTTCAACAACAACATCCATTCCACCTCCGACAACATCCTAAAGGTTTATCAAGATCATCCATTAGCTCAATCTTCGTACCATATATTGGAAGATAACCTTATTATCAATGAAGTCATTAACTACGATGGAGTTGATGTGTATCGTTTAATGGTCATGACACCTTATGAGCAACGTCACATCATTTATAACTATATTGAAATCATTAAACTCATGATCATTCTCATTTACCAAAAGAAACAAGAGAATGCTCTCAAACAAAACCAATTCCTTATGGACTTTGTCACCAACATGACCTCCAACTATCAATCCAACATGCAAGTGAAAGAAGCAGGAAAGATTTTCAATTGGCACATTACCTTTCCTATCATGCTCATGATGATTGACTTGAAAGAAACGATCATTAAGGCGTATCAGCCGATGATCTTATCTCAAATCAAAAATGAAGTGGTGAATGTCTGTCACATTCATGAAAGTGAATTAAGACTGATTCTTTTGAATCATCATGTGTTAATCATTGCCAACTTGAAACAACCTCTCTTATATAAAACCATGATGGTATCACTTCATGAGTCTCTTAAAAATCATTTTCAAGATGCCTTTGTGCGTGCTGCTTATTCTACCCCAATTCAAGAAGCTTCTGACATTCCTACCACATACACTTCCTTATTTGAAACCCTTAATCACGCCAGCAAAAATCAACTCACGACCACGCTCATTCATGATCATCATGTAAGAATGGTGAATGTATTAAAGAAATTAGATACAAGCATGCTTTTAGAGTATGCTCGTAGTGTTCTCAAACCTCTCCTTGAATACGAAGAGAAACACGATTTACCTTTAATCAATACCTACTATCATTACATTGAATGTCAATTCAATGCCAAAGAAGCAGCTTCTAGACTCTTCATCCATTACAACTCACTTCGTTATCGACTCAATGTGATTGAATCGTGTGGTTATCCCATCTTTAATCATCATGAATCTCACTTTGAAGTTTATTTTGCTTTAACGATTTACCTCTACTTCTTCAAACAAAAAGATTGATTCATCACTTTACCTCATGAAAAAACATGGTATAGTAGAGATAACCTTGGGAGGGAAAACATGTTATTTCTAGAAATCATTTTGTTTATATTTTTAATTTTCTTTAACTATTTTCATTCGTATCGATTATGAAAAAAAGAGGAAAGAAACGCTTGTTTGGTCACTTCATTCATACCTTCTTCAATAAAGACTTATATGATGAATATGATCAATACAAGGAAAACTCATCATCACTATCTGAGTAAACAAACAAGCACTGGTTCACACCAGTGCTTACTTTTATGCTTCATTAAACCACAAATCACATTCAAACTCAGCTGCCTCAACCGAATCTGACGCATGAATAAGATTTCGAATCATCCGAGAAGATGTTTTTGCTAAAGCTAGTGAATCTTCACCATATCGACCTCGAATACTGCTTGGATCAGCCAAAGAAGGATCAGTAGCTCCAATTTTAGTTCTGATGTGTTGAATAAGTGATTCATCATCACTCTCACATTCTAAGATAATTACTTTTTGATCTTTAAACTCATTAAGAATCATCTCTTTAAACCCTGGAAGTTAAGTCGTACAATCACTTCATGATAGTGTTTAAGAATTACTTCTTCTTTAACCACCACTTCTTTCATCTTACTGATAACACAAGGCAATGACTTCAACTCATTTAAAATGACATGTTCTAGTCTTCGCTTCATTGCGTCAGGCTTGATTAACACAAAACTCTTCATCGATCACTCACAATACGGGTACCTGTTTCACCCTTTAATGCTTCTGAAGCTTTATCAAGTAAGGTGATGATGGTGGTTTTATCTTTCGCACCACTCACAAAGCTTAATGCTGCTTCCACTTTAGGTAACATGGATCCTGGCGCGAAGTGGCCTTCTTGAATAAATTGTTTGGTTTCTTCAATGCTCATGCTAGCTAACCATTGTTGTTTTGGAGTGCCATAGTAAACGGCTACCTTCTCAACAGCAGTTAAGATAAAGAGCACATCCACATCCAATTCTTTCGCAAGTAAAGCACTTGCACTGTCCTTATCAATGACCGCTTCTACCCCAACATACCCTTGATCTGTCGCAATGACCGGGATACCACCTCCACCAGCACACACCACCACATGATGTTGGTTGAGGGCATCTTGAATCGAGGTTAAGTTAGTAATATGTTGTGGCTTTGGAGAAGCCACGACACGTCGATAACCACGTCCTGAATCTTCCACTACAGGAATCCCTTCTTTAACTAAAGCTGATGCTGTGGCTTCATCCATGAAACCACCTATCGGTTTAGTTGGATGGGTGAAGGCAGGATCCTTTGGATCCACTTCAACCATGGTTAACACATAATCAACAGGCACATTAACACCATGCACAGTGAGCGCATGTTGAAGCTTACGGGTCAAGTCAAACCCAATGTACCCTTGACTCATCGCAACACTCACATACAAAGGAATATCCAGTTGAGTGTTCATCACTTGATGAATCTTCCCCACTTGTGGTCCATTACCATGAGTAATCAGGACATCATGACCTTGTTGAATGAGGGATGCAATGATATCTGCACTATGGGTTAATGCACTTTCTTGTTCTTTCAAATCATTTCCTAATGCGTTGCCTCCTAAAGCAATGACAATTTTAGCCATGTGATTTCTCCTTTAATTGTTGATAAGATGCAAGTAAAGCTTGATTGAAACAAGCCATAGGTGGTGTTACCACACCTGCACCAATTTGGCCTACCCCAGCTTCTTTATGCGCAATTCCTGTATTAATAATAGGTAAGACATTGCGTTTCACCACTTTGACCACATCAATCCCTGTTGGGGTTCCCATGAAGTTAAGGGCTGGTAACGCAAAAGATGTATTTTCTCTCATGGTAATATTGAACATGCTGTGAGTGTAATTCATCGCATCATCCACATTACCTCCCACAAACTGCGTGATGGCAGGCGATGCACCCATCGCAAATCCTCCAATACCACATGTTTCCGTGATGGTAGAATCCCCTAAGTCTAGATTTGCATCTTCATCACTGTATCCCGCAAACAATAATCCTTCCACAAAATTGGCAGGAGCAACAAACCATGATTTGACTCCACTTCCACTGACTCGTAATCCAAAGTCAACCCCATTACGCGCCATGGTGGTCACCAAAGTTGAATAAGGGATACCATGAGCAGCTTCCATGATGGACTTGGTTGCTGGCATGGATAAGTTTAAGAAATAATGATCATTGGTTTGAATGAAGCGAATGACACGTTCAATTTGATCATGTTTGAATGGTGTTTTAAGTATGCTTGGTACCACTTCTTTAAAGAATAAAGAGGTAGCTGCTTTGTTACGATTATGACATTCATCCCCCATTTGTAACGCTTGGGCAATCAATGATTTTAAATCAATGCCTTCATCATACATAAAGATAGCTGCTTTCATCACAGGAAGAAGTTCTTCTTTAATCCAGTTAAGACGATGAATCACACTTTCATCATAAGCACCAAAACGTAGAACTTTACCCAATCCTTCATTCACTGTACAGTACGCTTTATTTCCATAGGGCTTGTTTAACACTACATGCACTGGCATGGAAGCAGAAATCACCCCTGCCATTGGACCAACCGCATTATAGTGATGAGCAGGAGCAAATTCAATCTTACCACTGGATGCCAATGCTTTGGCTTCTTCAACACTGTTGGCTTTCTTTTCAAAAAGAAGTGCCCCAATAATCGCTCCTTGCATCGGTCCACACATGCGATCCCATGTGATAGGAGGACCAGCATGTAAAATAAGATTGTCATGATATCCTTCAATCATGTCTTTAGCTAATCCCATATCAATCAGATATGGATGACCTGATAACACAATGTTGACGGCTTTTTCATTCGCAGCTTTAACACGCTCATCATGGGATAACCCATCAATGGCTTCAATTAATGCTTTGTCTCCTCCCGCAAGTGGAGCCCAATTCACTTGAGTTACCTTTTGATTTTGAAGCTTTAAATCATCATAAAACAAGCGTGTGCCTATGTTTAGAAAATGTTGACTCATCTTATTTTCCCTCCTTCATAAGGTTGGCAACGCGAGCACAGGCATCTAAGTTGCTTGTTGCTACGTGAACTCCAATGGTCTGTAATGCTTGAACACTGGATTGATATCCTTGTTTATCCTTGTCTGTGGCACAGACATAGGCCACCACATCAAATGAGCGATGAGACGCAAGTTTAAACGCTTCTTGAAGTGTTTCAAGACTTTCTTCAACCGCTTGTGGATGGGCACCATATCCTAAAACAAAGTCAAGCAACAACACACGTGTGCTTTCTTCTTTCGCGGCTTTAAGAATCCAATCATTTCTTAACGTTGGTTCAATCATTGGATGTGGACGACCATTAGTAAACTCATCATCACCTAAATCAAGCAGTGTATGGTGTTGTCCACTGATGTCATGAATCGCATGTTCGTTGTGATGCAGATTGCTTTGAATGAGTCCTAATGGAGCGAGTTGATCTAATGCTTCATAACACAAGGTTCCTCCACAATACAATCCCACAAAACGGTTATCTTTAAGCTCTTGTTTCTCTAGATTGAGTGGTTTGAATGGCTCTAAGTTTCCATTAAAGGAAGGTGATAATGACACCGCTTTATGAGCTGCTTCACTTAAACTGGACGCATAATGAAGATTGCCTTCATCTTTCATCACTTCTTTATTTCCTAAGAAACACACCACACTTGGTTTATCAATGCCCTTCAGGGTTTGAATCATAAGTTCTTTCACTTCTTTTGCGGGTGGTTTTGAAACACAGACAATCACTTTGGTGGCTTCATCATGGGCTAAACGACGTAACCCTTCTCTCATCATTAAACCTTGAACGGCTAAGGATAAGTCACGACCTCCTGTACCAATCGCATCGGTGATTCCTCCACCTAAGCGGTCAATTTGAACCATCACTTCTTGTGAACCCGTTCCACTTGCGGCCACAATGCCAATATCTCCACGTCTCACTTCATTCGCAAAGCAAAGGCCCACTCCACCCAATACCGCTGTTCCACAATCTGGTCCCATCACAAGCAATTGATGATCAAACGCGTATTGTTTCAAAGCCACTTCTTCTTCAATGCTCATGTTGTCAGAGAAAATCATGACATCCATACCTTCTCTTAAAGCTTGCATGGCTTCCTTCGCAACGTATTGTCCAGGAATGGAGAAGATAGCTACAGTGGGCTTAACCCCATCTTCTATCACATCATCAATGGAGGTGTACACTTTCTCTTCATTGGATGAAGAAGAGGACTTACTCCCTCCAGAAAGTTGTTCTTGAATGTGATTAAAAGCTTCTAGAACACGCTCTTCACTTTGGGCAATGACTCCAATGATCAAATCATTGACGGAGGTGCTTTCCACTTCAGGAGTGGAAAGACCTACTTGCGCAATAATGGCTTTGTTCATGTCCGTTGCCATCGCAATGACCACTTCTTGTATGCCTTCTTGTTTCTTCACTTTAGCTGCGAGTGACATTAAACTGACTGAATCAATGTAACGATTCTTAAATACTTGTGTTGATTGATGCATTATTTTCTCCTTATTTGTGAGTGTATCCATATACCGCAACCCCAACCATAAAATCAGTGCCTGATGTATGACCAATCCGTTGACACACATCAGCTTTCTCTTTCACCTTATGAGGTCGACTCAGTGAAAGAATTAAATCTTGGTGAACTTCATTAAATTGTCCTTCAAAGGCTTGTCTTAACATCATTGACTGACCTGCGTTGTTTGATTCAATAAAGGTTCACAACTATGCCTTAATACTTGAATGAATCCTAAATGATAACAACTCCATGCCAGTGCTAACATGCCCACTAACACATCATCCCCACTTGGGGTTTGTCCAATACCACATCCAATGAGCTTAGGAAGCAATTGAATGTCATGAGAGCGAATATACTCTTTAAGCAAGGTTACCAAGTGTTGAGAAAAGACATCATGAGGGGTTGAAAACAAACGTATGGCCCCGTCATGGTGGGAATGTTGAATTAACCATTTTGTCAAGGATTGATGACCTAAGCGAATGCTTTCAAGATCAGGATAACATCCAATCACGTGATCCAATAAAACGGTGGAGGCCTGTGATAAATCAACAGACAATGAACCCATGTGTAAGGTATGCCCTAAACTGTACACAGGCATTCCTTGGTTGAGTTGAAGGTTTAAGAAGGATTGAAGGTCACACACACACGTTAAAGGAGCTTTAGGTTTATCTTGACTAACCAAGGTAATCATCCCAAGATCATTACTCAAGTTCAGTGCATGATCATACACACTGTGCACCTTTAAATTCCCATGATTAAGATAGGTTTTGAGTTGTTGATCCACCCATAGAGCTTCTACCACATGACCACCACCTTTCACATTAAAAGTGTAACACTCACACTATGAGCCTGTCTTTATCACTTTTGCATAAGATGAAGCGCTTTCTATTGTGACATTCGCACAATAAAAAAAGAGAGTTACCTCTCTTTCATTCATACGTTATCACAACATCATCAATGCTCATATCTCGTGCATCATCATGAAGCGTGAGGTTCACTTCCTTTGGTTTGTCTGAAATGACCATCATGGTGTCTGTGCTCAGATGATGGGCTTGAATCGCTTTGATGTCACATTCAACACACAGTTGATGACGTTTCACCACATCTCCTTCTTTGATGAAGGCCTTGAAATGTTTCCCATTCAGTTTGACTGTATCAATGCCAATATGAATCAAGATATCCATCCCATCACACTGAATACCAAAGGCATGATTTGTGGGGAAGACCATGGTAACAACCCCATCACATGGGGCTACAATGCGTCCATCACTTGGAGTAATCGCAATTCCTTCACCAAGCATTCTTTGCGAAAAAACGGGATCACTCACTTCTTTCAAAGGTTTAAGTGTGCCATTGACACATGCTGTTAGTGTATTCATTGTTTCTCCTTAATGAGTTTTAGTTTCATGCCAGGAAGACATCGATTAAGTAAATCTAAATCATTCACTTGTCCAATCACATTGACACGATCATCAGCTTCTAAATCCTTTTTAAGGATCTGTACTTCACCACTGTAACGTAGGTAATTTTCATTATCAAGTGTGATACTTCCACGATGACGACTAACGGTATGTTGAGGACTGATTTTTTGTCCCGGCGTAGCATAAAGACGAGATTCCAATAAGCGCAAAACTTGCTTTGGTGAATCACTACGAATGGTCATCACAGAAGATAGATCAAGATGAGATGGTGCATTATAAGCGCACTCCACAGTGATGATCCCTTCATTGATAAAGGTAAGGCACGCTTCATTCGCAACTGAAGAGAGTGTTCCATCCCCTACCACAATGATATCAATGCCTGTACTGATCAGATCAATGCAACCAACAAGAGGAGCTGTATAACGATGGAGTTCACAGGTTGGTAGTCCTTCATGAATGGGACCACGTTTCATTCCATCTGATGGAATGAAGGCAGCCACAGGTATGTTGTTTTCAATGAAGATACGATTCTTTTCAATCAGTTGATCCAAATCAAGTCCTGTTTCTGGTCGTGGATAAAAATTATGCATTGCCATCAAAGAGTGCGTGATTAATGATTTGAGTTCAATCAATCCTTCCTCATTCATGGATGCATTGACACATAGATCAACGTATTGACCCATCTTAACCATGTCCTCAAAACTAAAACCAAAATCAGTGCGCAACACATCAAGATGACACTGATTGACAAGTGTTTTAAAGTCATTGACGTTTAACGCTTCTAAGGAGCGAGGTGAAACATCCGCAATGATGCGAAAGCCTATGGTTTTTAACTCCTTCAACATGCCCAATGCTTTGGTGCGATAATCAGGTTGTTTGATTTCTTCTTCAATGTGCAGGGAAGTAAAGATAAAACTTCCCTCACTGTAAAGTGAGGAAAGTTGATCTTTGATGGAATCCCATGTACTGACATACACGGAATACCCTAATGCTTTAGACTTCCGCAACGGTTTTATCCTTAATCACGAAGGTTGTAATGATGAACCCTGCAACATAAGACACCACTAAACCAATAAAGTAATGAATGATGCTTTGTGACTGCATGAGTGGTAAGGCAACCAGTCCTGATGGACCCCATGCATTCGCCATGACTTTCATCAGCATGACATACGCTCCACCAAAGCCTGCGCCTAAACCGGCGGTAATGAATGGTGTAAACATGGGTAGTGTTACCCCATAAATGAGTGGTTCACCAATGCCTAAGAATCCTGCTGGTAATGCACCTGCAATAACCTTCTGCATACGTTTGTTTCCAGTGCGTTTAGCTTTAAGATAAATCGCAATAGCAGCCCCTACTTGACCTGCTCCAGCCATAGCTAAGACCGGGAATAAACTAACGCCTCCCATTTCAGAAAGTTGAATCGCATAGATAGGGATAAGTCCATGGTGTAATCCTAAGAGCACCATTGGTAAGAATAACGCTGATAAGAGGTATCCACTTAAAATACTGACCGCTGGAATTGGTGAATCAATGATGACACTTAATCCACGAACCAAGGCATCAGAGACAAAACCTGTGGCTGGCATAATCACAAAGACAAGTAAAATTGAAACGATGAGCATGGTTACAAATGGCGTCACCACTAAATCTAACACATCAGGCACGTTCTTACGAACCCATTTTTCAACTTTTGCTAAGACCCAAACAGCTAAGATAACCCCAATAATCCCACCTTTACCTGTCGTTAACACAGAACGTAATGGCGTTTCTTCGTTGAATAATCCAAAGATTTTTGAGATTTCTACGATGTTTGCTCCAATAGAAATTCCCCCAATCATTCCCCCTAATCCTTCAGTTGCACCAAATTGTTTGGCTGCATTGATCCCTGTGTAAATGGCGAAGTATCCAAGGAAAGCTCCACCAATAAGAGCAAAGAGTAAACGTGTGGTTAACCAGAAACCAGTGGCTTCTAAGATTCCTTGACCTTGTAAGGTTTGAATGAGTGATGCGAATCCATTGAATAATCCAGCAGCAATAATCGCTGGAATTAAAGGAATAAAGATTTCCGCAATCGTACGAATCGCAGCTTTGAATGGACTTTGTTTTTGAAGTGTCTTCATTGCGGCTTTGTTGTCTTCCCATTCTCCTGTTTCAAGAGCAACACGTGGAAGATCAAATTTCTCTACCGCTTCATCTGTAACTTTCTTCGCTTTACCTGGACCTAAAACCACTTGTAAGGTTGGACCATCTTCCACTAATCCTAAAACACCTTCTAAACCTTTAAGGTCATCAAGTTGTGCTTTTGATGAATCCTTAAGTGTAACTCTCATGCGAGTCATACAGTTTGTAATCTTGACCACGTTGTCTTTACCACCGACAAGGTCAATCAGACGAGAAGCAAGCTCTAGATTGTTCATGTTACCTCCTACGCTCATGACTATTGCTTCACACAGGCACGGATATGGCCTTGTGCTTGTTCAAGCATGGATAATGCTTGAGATTCATCACACTGCATGAGTATCATCGTGATGGCGACCTTCACTTTCCCATGAGCTAGAGCAAGAGTTGTCTTCGCTTCTTCTTGGGTACAGTTGGTTGCGCTCATAATGATATTCTCTGCGCGTGTAATTAATTTTTGATTGGTGGGCATCACATCCACCATTAGGTTTTGGTAGACTTTTCCAAGTCCAACCATGCTGGCGGTTGAAATCATGTTAAGCACCAGCTTTTGTGATGTTCCCGCTTTTAATCGTGTTGAACCGGTTAAGACTTCAGGTCCACAAACCAGTTCAATCGCAAGATCAACTTCCTTCGCCATTTCAGAATCAGCATTGTTCGCAATGGACACGGTTTTACACCCTAAGCTTTTCGCATAGCGCAAGCCATGAATGACATACGGTGTTCGTCCACTTGCGGCAATTCCAATCACAATGTCTTTCTCATTCACATGAATGGCTTGCATTTCTTCTTGAGCTAAAGTTGAACTGTCCTCAGCCCCTTCAATGGCTTTCACGAAGGCTTGTTCTCCTCCTGCCAGTAATCCCACCACGGTGTTGTGATCAACTCCAAAGGTAGGTGGACATTCTGCCGCATCCAATAAACCTAAGCGGCCACTGGTTCCAGCTCCAAGGTAGATAATACGACCTTGATGTTGGAGGGAGTGTGTGCTCCATTCAATGACTTGAGCTATCTTGGGTAATTCCTTTTCAATGGCTTTAATTACATGATAATCTTCTTGATTCATGAGGGTAATAATGTCTAAGGGTGTCATTTGATCCAAATTCATTGAACGTGGGTTGCGTTGTTCTGTGGTAAGCTTGTGTAAGTTAATCATAAGGACCTCTATTCTTGAGTTGATTTATCGATGTGTGTCATCTTAAGTTGTTTAAGACTATCATCAAAGTGTTGATTCACATAAGCAGCATACAGAATATCAATGATATTGAGTTGAGCAATGCGTGAAGACATCGCTCCACTGCGAAAGATGAATTCTGTAGCGGAAACTGAAAGATTGTAGTCAGCGAGTTTAGCTAAAGGATTTTCTTCAAAGCGCGTAATAGCAATGACTTTTGCTCCCTTTTCTTTCGCTGCTTTAATGCATTCAATGACTTCTTTAGTCATACCAGAGTAAGAAATAGCAATCGCTAAGTCTTCACTGATCATGTTACGTGCTTGAAGAAGTTGAGCATGCCAATCATCGTTGATGATGCATGGTTTATTGATGCGTAGGAATTTAAGATAAGCATCTTTGGCAACAAGCAGCGAAGCTCCCATCCCAAACAAGCAAATGCTTCGACTCTGTAACATCAAATCCACACACGCTTTAACTGTGTTGTCATCCATTAGTTTTGCGGTGTTATCCAAGGACAGAATGTTTTTTGAAGTCACTTTTTCAATGATGTCGTGTAAGCTGTCTTGAAAGGTAATCTCTTTGCCTTTTTCTTTCAAATCCAGATCCAGTAAAGCCAGTTCATACACTAATGATTGATGAAACTCTTTGTAGCCATCAAACCCTAATTTGCGACATAATCTCACCACACTGGAAGGAGAGGTGTACGATGCCTTTGCACATTCATGGATGGTCAGACCTACCATGACTTTAGGATCATGAAGGATAAATTCTATGATTCCTTTTTCAGCTCCACTCGCATGCTTCAGATATTCATTGAGACGAACAATCACATTTTTCATCGTTTTCTCCTCTGGCTTGAAAACTGTGCCAATGTAACCGCTTTACTTAGGACTATTATAGGGTTTTGACACATTTGTTTTCAATATTATTTCTATTTATGAAATATTATTTCATAGTTTGACTTAAAAACCAAGATGATACCCTTTTTAATGCTTTAATTTGACATTTTTAAACAAACTCATTGCATCTAAACAAAAGTAGTGTATAATAAGCATATGCTTACATAATAAGCGTATATAAAGAAAGGATCTTATGACACAACGTGAAAAAGAAATCATTGAGATACTCAAGGTTGAACCAACCATCTCACAGGAAGACTTAGCCACTCGTCTTAACATTACCCGATCTTCTGTTGCGGTTCATATCACTAACCTTATTAAAAAGGGAATGATTCTTGGCAAGGGATATGTGGTTAAAGATGAACCGTATGTCTTAGTCATTGGAGGTTCTAACATTGACATTCAAGGCATTCCTCATTCACCTCTTATTCATCAAGACTCCAACATTGGTCATGTGAATATTTCATTTGGAGGGGTTGGACGCAACATTGCGGAAAATTGTGCCCGTCTTAACTGCCCTACGCGTTTGTTGAGTGTGGTGGGATCGGATGTGTATGGTCAAAGCATGTTGGCGCATGCCAACAGCATTGGTTTATCCATGAGTGATACTTTAGTTTTATCCAACCAAAAAACATCGACCTACCTAAGCATCTTAGATCATGAACATGATTTAGCTTTGGCCATCAATGCCATGGACACCATGAATGCTTTAACCAAAGACGTAGTTTTAAGTAAACGAAGATTACTTGAGTACGCTCAAGTGATTGTGATTGACACCAATGTCAGTGAAGAAGTGATTGAGACCATCTTGATGTGTGCTAAAAACACACCGATTTTTGTGGACACTGTATCCATCACTAAAGCCATTAAGATTAAACCTTACCTCAATCAAATTCATACCCTAAAACCTAATAAAGCTGAACTGTATGCACTTGTGGATGAATCACAGCATCTCACACTCGAAGAATGTGCATTAAGGTTACCAGCGCCATATGCCTTCATCTCACTTGGTGCACAGGGGGTGCTCATTAAAGATCATCATACCTTAACACATCTTCCTGCACCACCCATTGAGGTTGTGAATGCAACCGGAGCAGGCGATGCTTTCATGGCTGGACTTGTGTACGCCTACATGAAAGATCAAACGCCACTTCAAAGCGCAAAACTTGCCATGGCTGCTTCTCGCATTGCCTTGCGCAGTGAAACCACCATCTCAGACTTAATGAATGAAACCAAATTACACCACACCTTAAAGGAGATAACTCATGCTTAAAGAACATTTACACATTCATCCAGAAGTAGCCTTAGCCCTTAAAGAAGGCAAACCTGTTGTTGCATTAGAATCCACCATTATTTCTCATGGTATGCCTTATCCACACAATGTCGCTATGGCCAAAGAAGTTGAAAACATCATTCGCTCTCATGGGGCTGTTCCTGCCACCATAGCCATTTTGCATGGAAAACTTAAAGTTGGACTCACTGATGATGAATTAGAACTGCTTGCGACATCCCATGACATCACCAAAGCTTCACGTCGTGACTTAGCTTTCTTAGTGGCTTCAAAATCACATGGTGCAACCACCGTGGCTTCCACCATGATCATTGCTGATCTTGCTGGCATTCGTGTCTTTGCGACCGGAGGTATTGGTGGTGTTCATCGTGGTGCAGAAACCAGTTTTGATATTTCTGCTGATTTGATTGAATTATCTCAAACCAATGTTGCGGTCATTTGTGCTGGAGCTAAATCCATCCTTGATATTGGTTTAACCCTTGAATACTTAGAAACCCATGGTGTTCCTGTGGTTGGATACCAAACCAAAGAACTGCCTGCTTTCTATACATCCAAGAGTGGATTTGGTGTCGATTATCAACTTGATACTTCCCATGATATTGCCTTAGCTCTTAAAACCAAATGGGATTTAGGACTTCAAGGGGGTGTCATCATCGCTAATCCGATTCCAAAGGCCTATGAAATGGATGCCGATGTCATCAACAATGCCATTACCACAGCCGTAAAACTGCAAGAAGAAGCAGGCATTAAAGGAAAAGAAAGTACACCATTCCTTTTATCCAAAGTCAAAGAACTCACGGGTGGAGACAGCTTAGCTTCCAATATTCAACTTGTATACAATAATGCCCACTTAGCAGCTCAGATTGCAGTGGATTACGCCAATTTAAAGAAATAACACGGCTTGTCGTGTTTTTCTTTACAATAAAAAAGATCATATCTATGATCTTGATTAGTATTCTTTATTCCTGATTGTCTTCTTCACCACATCCACCAGTTCTTGTTCAGCTCCCCATGAGAAGTTAAACACAGCCCCTTGACTTCCCCCTGCTCCAATCGCAATCACATGGGTGTTACGACCATCTTCAATCACGGTTAAGGTCAAACTAGCGCGAGAACTGTTTCTCATGAAATACTTGTCATAGACTTTGGTTGTTACTTTCAATGGTGATGCCACATAAACACTTTCCTCAACCACTCTCATAGAGATTCCACTGTTTAGAATATCACTTTCTAGTTCAGCTACCAAATAGGGATGATGACCCAAAAGGGTTTGTTCAAATTTAGCCATGACTTCCTCCTATTATGAATTAGCATATCATAACGACTCATCAATAAATAGGATAATTTCCTTTACTTATCATTCGTAAACAACAGATGTATCTACAATCATCAATGCTCATTATTGCTTTACATTTGTGAAAGTGGTGAATACTAAACAAAGTGCACAGATAAAGTAATAGTTTATGTTAGAATAGGTAAGACACACTTTGGAGGATTTATGGCCATACTACATACCAATTTCTTGTCTCAAGCGTTAGGAAGACAAGTCACTTTCACCGCAATTATTCCTACGTATTCCGTCGAAGATGCTTTCAAACAAAAAGAAGACGTTTATGCTCCTAAGAAGTTTAAAACCTTGTGGTTGCTTCATGGTTTCTCAGGAGATGAACATGATTATCTTTATTACACCAACGTTGCTTTGTATGCACAGAAGCATCAAATCGCTGTCATCATGCCACCGGCTTGTAATCAAGGCTACAGTGATGATCCAGATGGATCAAAACACTTTAGTTTCATCACTAAGGAAATGTTAGAAGTGGCTCGTTTTCTGTTTCCCCTAAGCGATCAAAGAGAAGACAATTTCATTGGTGGTTTATCCATGGGGGCATTAGGAGCTATGAAGATTTCGTTAGCTTATCCTCACTATTTCAGTAAAGTGTTACTGATGTCAGGATGTGCCATGGAAGTCAGTGGACAATCCCATTCAGTCAAATGGTTTGGACCTCATGCTCATGCGTATGGTGGACGCATCATGGGAAATGAACTTCGTTACAAAGAAACACTTGAAGACGCTTATTATATGATGAAGCAAAACAAAGAGAACAATCAACCTCTTCCTGAGTTCTTTATGACCATAGGAAGCTTAGATTATTTACTTGAGCGTTGTCGTTATGCGAAAGAAAAGTTTGAGTCATTGGATTATCCCCTACGCTATGAGGAAATTGAAGGTTATGGACACAATTGGGATTTCTGGGAATTAAAACTGAAAGAAGCCTTTGAAACCTTTTTAACTAAGTGAGTGATTCACTTAGTTTTTTTAATGAGCTTGGTATACTGTGATTATAGAAAGAAGGAACAGTTATGTTAGAAACGGTTACGATGACGTCCCCTCACATTTTTGAAGAAACAACTGATGCATTGAAGACTGCCTTCATGTCCATTGGTTTTGGTACTCTGTGTAGCATTTCCCTTAATGAGCGTTTTGAAGCAAAAGGCCTTCATTATGATGACAAAATCACCATCTTAGAAGTCTGCAATCCTTTTGAAGCTTTAAGTGCCCTCAACATCGATCCCGACATTGCATATTTCCTACCGTGTAAAGTCTTAATCAAAGAGGTTAAAGGTGAAGTGAGTGTCACCATGATAAAACCTACCTCCTTCATTACACTCTTAGATCATGATCATCTCAATGAGTTTGCGATTAAGATAGAAAAAGCTTTACTCCAAGCCATTGAATCACTTTCAAACTAAACAAAACCGAATCATTTGATTCGGTTTGCTTGTTTATTTAACTTTTTTGAACGAATGACGATCCATGTGTTTCATCTTAGGATGTCGCTCTTCCATGAGTGATTCTAAGAAAGTGGTTAGCTGTGTCGCATCATTCATATGATCAAGGTGACACCAATACCGTCCCTTTAATAATGAAGCTTCATTGATTCGAACATAAAGACGTCGACCTCGTGATAACTTCCTTACATTAATGCGAGTGATGTCCTTAAATTGATACTCATGGGTTCGTTTGAAGGCATGAAATTGAATGGAGGTGTCTGTCAAGGTCACAGAAGTCGGGTGTGAAAGAGCAACCCCATGATCAAAGAGCAGTACACTACCTAAGATAAACAATGATCCATACCAAGAAACTTGATCACCTGAAATCAATCCAAAGAGTCCATAAAGTGAGGTGATGGTATACACCCCCATCGGAGCGATGATGGCTAAATAAGCATGTCCCTTTTTCACATGAAACTGATGCTTCATGCAGGTTATTTTTCTCCCTTAAGAATGCGAACGCGGTTAAGGTAAGCCATACCAGCTGCGATAACAGCCAAGACAGCGATACCAACATAACGAAGTTCAAAGAGTTTCACAAATGCCCAGCTTAATGGTGAAGCACCATCCGCAATGGATGAAATAAGGCTTGCACCTACAGGCATGGTGAATTGTGCGTCAATGGCTGCTTGGGTAAGCAGTGGCGCAATATCAGAAGCAATCCATAAACCAGACACAACGATGAATAAACCAACGATGAGTGTTCTGAAGAGATCACCTTTAGTGATAGGAACCACAAGCACAAACAAGAATGGTAATACGGCTAAGTCAGCGAAAGGTAGGAAGTTGTTTCCAGGTAAAACGACCGCAATAAGCACTGAAAGAGGGACTAAGATAAGTGATACAGCCAATGTGGTTGGATGTCCAATACCAACAGCCGCATCAAGTCCAATGTAAATCTTCGTGTTTGTTTTAAGACGTTTGTCCACAAACTCACTTGCTGCATCAGAAATAGGAAGTAGACCTTCCATAAGCAGTCCAGCCATACGAGGGATTAACACTAACGCTGCACCCATAGTGATAGCTAAGTTTAATGCACCACCTAAATCGTATCCAGCTGCAAATCCAATGATCGCCCCTAATACGGTTCCCACAAGAATAGGTTCACCAAATAAACCAAATCGTTTTTGAATCATTTCCGCATCAATGTTGATCTTATTGATACCAGGAATATAATCTAAAATCTTATTGATTACTAAAGCGATAGGAACGAAGGCAACAGATAATCCATGAGGAATGGAAACCCCTTGAAGTCCTAATTGTTCTTCAACACCTTTAGCAGTCCAGTCAGCTAACACAAGCGTCATAACGGCTTGAATAACGGCTGCTACAACACCAAAGACAAAACTGTCAGTTGCGAAAGTGACCAAAGCACCAGTAAAGGCATAGTGCCAGAAGTTCCATACGTCAATGTTGATGGTTTGAGTGGTCTTTGTTAAGATCATGACCACGTTAACCGCTAACGCAATAGGAATAATGACGGCACCAACACGGGATGCAAACGCGATGGCTGCTGCTGCAGGCCAACCCACGTCGATGACTGTTAAGCTTAAACCATAGTTGGAAACCATTTGTTGAACTGCAGGTCCTAAGCTTCCACCTAACATACCAATAACTAGATTGAGTCCAATGAAACCAACACCGACTGTTAAACCAGCACGTAATGCTTTACCAAAGGACGCTCCCATAATTAAACCAATAAGGGTAATAATGATTGGCATCATGACTGATGCGCCTAATCCGACGATGTAATTAATAATGTCCATAGAGTTCTTCTCCTTTTATAAGTCAAATCCAAGTGATTCAAAGATGTCTTTAATCACTGGTTCAGTACCACGACCAATGAGGAATGCAATGCCCATAATGACTTTGACTGGCATCACCTTATTCACCTGCGCTGTGGTGATAATCAAATCATAATTCTTGGCTTTTGATTCCATCTCAGCCACGGTACAAGTTGATAATTCAACCTTATCCCCGTACCCTCTATCCTTAAAAATCGTTTCTAACTTCTTGGCTACAGCCACCGAGGTTGCTACCCCTGTGCCGCACGCAACGAGTATCCGCTTCTTAATACCATCACCTCCTATCTAATGGATATGTTCATTCAAAACTGTTAACAGTTCTGATTGGGACCGAATTGATTTTAGCTTCTGAAGTAAGGCTTCATCTTGAATGACACCCATGAGTTGACTCAAGACATTCACATGAGCATACCCATCCTTCAAAGCTAACATGAAGAGTATTTCGACATCCAGGGTTTCATTATGATTCCCCATCATCTTAAACTCCACTGCTTTCTTACATACACCCACCGCAATCGCATTCTCATTCACATGGTGTGAATCCGCATGAGGAATAGCCACATTGACTCCTTCTCCTGGTAGTCCAGTAGCGAAGTTTTTCTCTCGCTCAACCAAGGCTTCAAAGAATGTTTCTTTCACATAACCTTGCTTATACAAAGCATCCGCCATGGTTTTAAGTACATCCTCACTGTGTTGGGGAGTGAGATCTAAGAGAATTAGTGATTCATGCAGTAGTGTTGACATAATTTACTCCTTATTGGTTTGAAGATGGCACAAGTCATCATTGAGCTTCTGTGCCAAAGATAAGCTATCAGTAATCATCAGGTTATGATGCTCCCATGATTCATCTTCCAGATGATTCATCAGATTATGCATCAATTGAATATGAATCGCTTCATCTTCTTGAGTTGATGCGATAAGCATGAGTTGTTGGATGGATTCATTCATTGCCCAAATCATGGGTTGAGCTAGTCTCACCCAAAGGGTGACACTTTGATTCACATGCTTGGCTTCCCCATGAGGGATGGCTAAGGTTGAACTAATCAATGTTGGACCCAACTGCTCACGATTAAGGATGGATTGAAGATAGTCTTCATTCACATAGCCTTCTTGAAGCAGTTGTTCTGCCATCAGATGAAGGAGTTCTTCTTTACTGCTCACGTCCACATCAATCCAAACATGATGGGGTAAGAAGCGCATGCCAGGTAGAGGTTGATTCTTCACGTCCACTAAGGAATGCTTAATCATAGAGATATCATAATCACTTAAGAGAGGACTGATCACAATGGTCTTAATGGATGATTCAAGTGGAATGGTTGAGATAATCAAATCAATGTCTTTCTCTTTATAATAAGAAACATCAAATGAGGCAATCACATCCACAATCTGCAAGTTATTGAAGGTACGCTTCAGTTTTGAAACAATCAGCTGGGAAGTGCCTAAACCACTCGCACACATCACCAATGTTCGAATCATGGTCACATTGCGCTCCTTAGCTGCCGCAAAATGCAACACCAGATAAGCAATCTCATTGGGTGGAATATGAATGTGATACACTTCATTGAAAAGATGAGAGTGTTGTTCAACAGCACTGTAGATGCTTGAGTAATTAAACTTGATTTCTTCATACAATGGGTTTTGTAAAGATAAACCATACATCAAACGATTGATGGTGGGCTTTAAATGAAGTAGTAAACTGTTGAATAAAGCTGCATCATTTTCTAAGAAGAGACCCATGGAAGATTGCACTTTACGAATAAAACGTGTGATGGTGTCTTCCAACGCTTGGGTATCCGAAGAGATGGATAACTGTTTAAGTTGGAGTTCTTTGATGCGTTTAGCTCCAAGGAAATGCAAACACAAGTAGATGGTTTCAGATGAGGACAAGGTGACATCAAAGTGTCTTTCAATGCGTTGAGCAATCACTTTCGCAATGTCATATTCTTTTTGACTGGACAATGCACTAAATAAGTCGTCACTTAAGGTAACATCAAATCCTTGTTTTGCTCGCTGAATCGCAATCGCAATATGAACAATCAAATTCAATGAAGCTTCTGTTGAGAAGGTGTAACCCAGTTGATGTTGAGCTTCATTCACAATCATCTCAATTTCATTGAAATCCAAGTTAAGCACATCATTGAAACGTTCAATGAAGATTTGCTTGCTTTTTTGACTACCATCCATGACATACTCAACTAAAGGTTCAAGTGGTCCAAAGTGAGCCATCACTTGACGTTGATGCGTTTCATCCCCCATGAGTTGTAACCCATGGGTCTTATCAAACACAATCTCACATTGAAAGGCTTTGAGCGATTCATTAAGTGTGGCGATGTCCGCATGGATGGTGGCTCGTGACACATAATAGTCGAGTTCTAAATCCTTCATGCGTTGTGATGATTTATTAAGCAGCAAGGATTGCAACAAGTGTTGGCGTCGTTGTTCAGGTGTATACGTGGAGTGGGGGGAAGGTTGTTTGAGGGTATTGAGTAGTTGTTGTTTATCAAAGAAATCTCCTTCAAGATAAACACCGACTCCGGGTTTACGAACTAATCTCACATGATGTTGTTCAATGAGGGGTTCAAGAAACACTAAATCATTACGAATGGTTTTCGTTGAAGTCTTACAGTGTTTTGCGATGGTTTCCACGCTCACAAAATCATTGGCTTGTAAGATGATTTTAACGACTTCCTCTTTACGATTCATGGCGCTCCTTTGAATGTACCATCCTTGATCACCTTCATTGTACCAAAGGTTTCCACAAGTTACCTAATGTGTGTGTCACATTTTTTTCCACATTAAGGATAAAAAGACTAACACCAAAAGAAAACGTGTCTTTCGACACGCTACTTTTGATTTAATACTCCAATGATGGCTTTCACATAATACGGTAAATCTGCTGGTCGACGTCCTGAGACTAAATGTCCATCCACCACCACAGGTTGATCTACCCATGTGGCTCCCGCATGCATGAGATCATGCTTGATGCCTGGGGTTGAAGTGACCGTTTTTCCTTTAAGGATATCCGCAGATGAACATACCCATCCCGCATGACAGATTTGACCAATCACTCGCTGATTGGCTTCCATGAACTTCACAAAATCAAGGACTTGATCAAAGCGACGAAGTTGATCGGGTGCCCACCCTCCAGGAATCAATAAGGCATCGTAATTACGAATATCCACTTGATCAAAGGTGAGATCAGGTTGAATGGAAAGTCCATACTTACCATTCACTTTGTTGAGGGTTGCGGCAGCCACATGGATGGTGTACCCCTCTTCAGTGAGTCTTAAAATCGGATAATGGCATTCTAAATCATCGTAGTCTGCAGAAACAATCGTTAAGATACGTTTACTCATTGACATACCTCCTTAATGTTATTGTATCATAGCCTAAGTCGTCTCACATGTTAGTGTGCACCTAGACTCGAATATTATCATCTTAAAATGATTCAATCTTATCCTTTAGAAAATGGTAAAATAACACTGAGGTTATTATGAACATTCAATTAATCCATTTCCCAATGAAGTATGGTTGTAACACACCTGGAGCTGATGAAGCCAGTGAAGCACTGAACTCAAGTCAATGGTGTGACCACCATCAAATTAAAACCCACTCTATTCCCATTACTCAAGTATCAGATTCCACCTTACCCAATGACAACACCATCATGAATGCTGCCAAGCTTCATCATGATGTGGTTTTATCCATCTTACAAAAAGGGGATTTTCCTTTGTCCTTTGGAGGGGATCACACCTGTGGAATTGGGGGATCTTGGGCGGCCATGCAGGCTTATCCAGAGGATGTGACCATTCTTTGGCTCGATGCTCATGCGGATACCCACACTCAACACACCTCTCCATCGAAACACATTCATGGGATGCCTTGTGCCATCCTTCAAGGGTGTTGTGATGAACCTCTTAAGATTGATTGTTCTCCCCTACTAACAAAACACATGGTGTATGTGGGACTTAATTCCTATGAAGAGGCAGAAATTAATCATATACACAACCAAGGCATTGCTCATTTAAATGCGACAATGATTCAATCTATTGGTATCAAGGAAACCCTCAATTGGATACGATCTCACATTAAAACCAAAGCGTTGTATGTTAGTTTTGATTTGGATGTGCTTCATCCTGATGTCTTTTACTCCGTTAACGTGAACATGGATCAAGCGTATACGACAGGACTTGGACTTCAACTTGATGAGGTTAAAGCCATCCTAACCATGTTAATCAGTGAATATCAGTGTGTAGGCATGGATGTGGTTGAATACAACCCACGATTGGACACCAACAATCAAGACTTTAATCAGATGATCGCCTTGTTAGATCATATCGTTCACCTTGTGAAGGAGAAAACACATGAATCGTAACCTTTCTGATTATTTCCCAGATGCTCCATCCATTGAATTCATGGATGTGAAGACCAGTTCCAATGAGATTCAACCTCATGATTTGTTTGTCTGTATTCAAGGAGTCAGTGTGGATCGTCATGATTTTCTACCCCAAGCCGCTTTAGCCAATGCGGCAGGAGCCATTGTCTCAAAAGATGTCAACACACCTTTACCTGTATATAAAGTGGCAAATCCTAATGAGACCCTGGTAGAACTGGTCAAGAAAGCCTATCCTCATGATCAACTTCGATTAGTGGGTGTCACAGGGACAGATGGAAAGACAACAATCTCCACAATCTTAGGATCATTTCTTAATCATTTAACTTCTGCGGCCGTCATTGGTACCAATGGGGCTTTTAGCCCTAATTATGCGGAAGCCACAAAAAACACCACTCCAGCCATTGAACATCTGTATCGCTTACTTCATACCTTCATGATAAAAGGTGACAGTATTGCGATCATGGAAGCAGGTTCTGAAGGACTTCATTATGGAAGAACACAAGGGCTTGAGTTTGATGTTTCCATCTTCTCTAACCTAACACCGGAACATCTTAATACTCATAAAACGATGGAAAACTATTTTGATGCGAAATCGATGTTGTTTAAACAGACCAAAACAACAGGAACAGCCATCATCAACATTGATGACCCTTATGGTCAAGCATTTAAAGACTTATGTCGATGCAAGGTCATCACGTATGGACAAAGTGAATCAGCGGATATTCGCTTATCCAACATCATGGTACATCATGATCATACTTCTTTTACCATCCATCATCTTGGTAAAACTAAAACACTCACCACCAACTTACTAGGTGAATTCAATGCTTATAATCTAGCCGCAACCTTTGGAGCTATTCATGCTTTAGGGTATTCGTATGAATGTGTGTTTACTAAACTGCGTGACCTTAATGTCTCTGGGCGTTTACAACGTGTAGAACTTGGACAACCCTTTAAAGTATTGGTGGATTATGCTCATACTCCCAATGGTTATCTTTCCTTATTTAAATACATGAAAGCATTAAAAATGAATCGATTAATTGTGGTGGCCGCCAGTGCTGGCGGACGCGATCATGATAAACGTCCAACCATGGGTAAGATATTAAGTGATGAAGCCGATGTGGTGGTCATTACCAGTGAAGACCCTCGCTTTGAAGATCCCATGGATATTGCAACCATGATGATGCGTGATGTCACACAAAAGAATGTTCAAGTCATTCTTGATCGTTCTGAAGCCATACATCGTGCCATCCTCATGGCAACCCATGATGATTGTATTTTAATCTTAGGTAAAGGGGATGAAAATTATCAAGTCATTAAAGATCAACGTATTCCATTCAATGATATTGATCAAGCCAAAGCTGCTATTCTTGCTCACCATTAATGAAAATCAAGAAATGAGTCACTCATTTCTTTTTTTGGGCATATAGGTTGAAATTATTTCGAATTCGAAATAATATAGGGTTATCTTAAGGAGAACAATTATGAAACAACTGTTAGGAATACACCATGTGACTGCCATCACAAGCAGTGCTGAAAGAAATTATGAATTTTTTACTTATGTCTTAGGCATGCGATTGGTCAAGAAAACCATTAATCAAGATGACATTCATACCTACCATCTCTTTTTTGCGGACAATGAAGGTAGTGCAGGAACTGACATGACCTTCTTTGATTTCCCTGGCATGAACAAAGGGTTAAAAGGAACCAATGAGATTTCTCGAACTGGATTTAGAGTCCCTAATGACGCCGCTTTAGAGTATTGGATCAAACGTTTTAATCATTACAAGGTGAAACACGAACCCATTAAAACTTTATTTGATAAAAAAATGATCTTTTTCAGTGACTTTGATGATCAAGACTATGCTTTGGTGTCTGATGAACATGATCATGGCATCAAAAGTGGTACACCATGGTTACTTGGACCCGTTCCTAATGAATATGGCATCACAGGACTTGGACCTATCTTTTTCAGAGTCAATGATTTAAAACGCATGATTTCTATTCTTGAAGAAGTGATGATGATGCGGTTGGTTGGTAGTGATGATCATTACACCCTCATTGAAATGGGAGAGGGTGGCAACGGAGCCAGTGTGATTCTTGATTATCAACCCCTTCTAAGACAAGCATATCAAGGTTTTGGTGCAGTGCATCATGTTGCCTTTAGAATAGAAGACAAAGCTCATTTGGATGCTTGGATTGATCGTCTCAACAGTTTTAATGCAGGTCACTCTGGATTTGTGGATCGCTTCTACTTCAAATCACTGTACACTCGTTTGTATCCTCACATTCTCTTTGAGTTTGCGACAGAAGGCCCTGGTTTCATTGATGATGAAGAAGACATCACGATTTTAGGAGAAACTTTAGCCTTGCCACCACGTTTTAGATCACAACGTGAACTGATTGAAAAACAAGTGCGTCATTTTGATACGACACGTAGCAACAAATCGTTTGAAAAAGAATACTATGACTGACTTAAAAACCATCACTATCCTTTTTAGAGCTACCAACACATTAACCCAAGAGATCGCTCATCAAGTGAATGAGTTAGGTCTTTCACTCTCCTCATTCATGGCATGTGAAGCACTTTATCATAAAGGTCCTTTAAGTGTTGCTCAGCTACAAAGCAAAGTCTTGATTGCCAATTCTTCATTGAGTTATGTGATTGAACAACTCAAAGAGAAAGGCATCATTGATATCAACCATGACGAAAACGACAAACGCATTCGCCTTTGCTCATTAACACAACGTGGACAAAATATGATGAGTGCGGTCTATGAGAAGCATGTCTCGGCACAACGGGTAAGACTTGATCGATTAACACCTCATGAGGAAATCCTTCTTCAGCATTTACTGAAAAAGATTGGATTAGACTGAAGGGAGACTTCCCTTCTATTTTTTAAATTAGAATAGAATTCAAACTCATAATCTAGCAAAATAGAATTGTTAAACATTGGATAGATATCTCACTTTAATGGGTGTATAATGTTCAAATATGTAAGGCAGGTATATCATGGATCAAATTCATCAACTTAAAGATCATAAAATTAGCGCACTGATTTGGCGTTTCTCCATTCCCGCAATGGTAGGGATGATCATCAATGCTCTCTACAATATCGTCGATCGCATCTACATTGGTAATGCACCAGATTTAGGTGCCAATGGATTGGCTGCTTTAACCATTGCTTTCCCAATTATGCTTATTGTCTTAGCCGTAGGGGTTTTGTTTGGAATTGGTGGAGCAACCTTATTTTCCATTCGTTTAGGTCAAAACAAACCCAACGATGCGAAAGATGCTTTAGCAACCTCATTTTTCCTTGTGGTGGTTGTAGGACTGATTATCTCTGTTTTAGGACTCGTGTTTCTGGATGATATACTTTTAATCTTTGGTGCCTCTGAAGTGATTTTACCTTTTGCGAAAGACTACATGGGAATTATCTTTTTTGGAACAACCTTTCAAATGATTGCTTTAGCCATGAATAACTTTATTCGTGCTGATGGACGTCCAAAAATGGCCATGATGACCATGCTTTTAGGAGCAGTAACCAACATTATCTTGGATCCTATTTTCATTTTTGGTTTCAATATGGGGATTGCGGGAGCGGCGTATGCCACCATCATTGCCCAAGCCATTTCAGCATTATGGGTAGCTTCTTACTTCCTTCATGGTAAAGCCAATATTCCTTTAAAACTTAAAGAAATCAAACCTCATCCCCTCATTATTCCAACCATTTTGAGTTTAGGTTTACCTGGCTTTAGTTTACAATTGGCTGCGAGTGTGTTGAATGCTTTCATCAACCGTACTTTGTTTGCGTATGGTGGCGATATTGCGGTTTCTGGCATGGG
>JAJOHZ010000003.1 GCA_021209625.1 Erysipelotrichaceae bacterium
TTGACATCAGGAATCTAAAAGGATATAATTCAAAAAATCGATGAAGGAAAGAAGTAACCTACTATCAAGGTATCAGTGAGTTAGGAGAGTGAAAACTAACACCAATTGGAGTAGATGAATAACATTCTGAAGATCCTTACTGAAACGTTGTGCGTAGGCTAAGGCGGGTGCATCCGTTAAAAATGCTAGACTTGCTAGAGTCAAAAGAGACCAACAACATTGGTAATTTGGGTGGCACCGCGGATAAAACATGCTTATTCGTCCCATAGTAATCATCACTATGTGACTAATAGGCTTTTCTTTTGGTCTTTATGGAAAAGGAGACACCATGAAAAACAAACATCAACTTATCAATGAATTAAAACAGGTATTTAGTCAAACGCTTTGCAATGTATTGAATTTGACTCGAGTTGAAGCTCCACTCTTTGTCTTAAGTGACAGTGGACTACAGGATGAACTTGATGGAAGACAATCATCCATTTCTTTTAATGTGTCGTCTGGTAAGCAAGCTGAGATAGTGCATTCACTTGCTAAATGGAAACGTCTAGCATTAAAAGCGTTATGGATACAAGGTGTATGAAGGAATTCTTACAGATATGAAAGCCATTCGAACAGGCGAAATACTTGACTCTCTTCACTCTTACTATGTTGATCAATGGGACTGGGAGAAAGTAATTGATGTGGAAGATAGAAATATTGACTATCTCAAAAAGATTGTCAATCAAATCTATCAATCTATTCTAGACACTGTGACGTGGATGCAGTTTCAAGGCTATGAAGTACCAAATTTACCGAAAAAAGTGCTGTTCATTAGTTCAGAAGAACTACTTCAACGCTATCCTTTACTAACATCCAAACAACGTGAAAATGAGATATGTAAAGAATTTGGTGCTGTATTCATACTTGGTATTGGAGCGAAACTAAGTGATGGTTTTATTCATGATGAGCGAAGTCCTGATTATGATGACTGGTCACTTAATGGTGATTTACTTGTCTATTCAAATTTACTTAAACAAGCTGTTGAACTATCCTCTATGGGGATCAGAGTCAATAAGCATTCTCTACTCCAACAGTTAACAACATCCAACACACTCAATAGAATCGATAAGCCTTATCATCAAATGATTCTAAATGAACAACTACCTTACACCATTGGGGGAGGAATAGGGCAATCCAGATTGTGTATGTTTCTGCTTCAACAACAGCATATTGGACAAGTTCAATGTTCATATTGGGAAGAAACCACTTATGATCAATATGAAGATATATTGTAGATTGATGAACTATCCATACTTTTTTAGTAGGGTAAGAAAGTTATAAGGATAAGTATTAAAACATGTGATTCTTATGTGAATCACATAATTCGATGGATAGTCAATGCAGAACGCGACTAAGCGTTCTTTTTTGTGTTAAAATAGCATCAATAAAGGATGGTGATGATATGAAGCATATCATTGGATTAGTTGAAGATGAAAAAGATCTTGGTGAACTTGTCAAAAGCTATCTAGAACGAGAAGGGTATCAAGTTAATGTGTATATGACCTATCAAGCAGGATTAGCCCATGTGGCTGATGATGTTTCCATGTGGATATTGGATATCATGCTTGATGAGAAGAGTGGGTTTGATTTATTAGAGAAAATTCGCTTTAATAAACCTTCCATTCCTGTCATTTTTATGTCTGCTCGTGATCAAGAGTTTGATCGCATTATTGGTTTGGAAAAAGGATCAGATGATTATATCACCAAACCGTTTTCACCCAAAGAGCTTGTGTTACGGGTCAATAATGTATTAAAACGAGTGTATAAAGAAGGGTTCTCAATCTTAGAGATTGATGGTTATGTTGTGGATGAAAACCAACGTAAAGTGTTCTCTAATCAAATGGATTTAGAGTTAACCACTAAAGAATTTGATTTACTGATCTTGTTTGTAAGAAACAAAGGGGTTGCGTTCTCACGTGAGCAAATCCTCAATAAAGTGTGGGAAACCAATTACTATGGCTCTGATCGTGTGGTTGATGACACCATGAGACGCTTACGAAAGAAATGTCCTAACCTAACGATCGCAACAATCTATGGTTATGGATACCGTTGGGGATAAGTTATGTTTCGACGATTCTATAAACGATTATCATTAGCTCAACAACTTTTAGGGGTAATGTTAATCTTTATTACAGTGTTTTCAATCTTATTCTTATCCATTCTTTCACTTAACATTGATGCGTTTGTCCGCAATCAGATGTATGGTATTATCAAACGTACTCAAAACAACATCATTTACAACTATCGACTCTCGTTAAGAGAAGAACTTTTGTATGGGGCTAATGACCCTAACATCATTCACGTCATCTTTACTCATAATGGTGATGTGATTACTTCCAATAATTTACCTCTAATTTCTAATACTTTATTTACAGAAATCAAGGATTTTGCGCTTTCTCAAACGACAGGAACACAAGATTATATCTCCCATTCCGATCATCGTAAGTTGCTTTATACCATTACTCGTATCGATCCAGACACGGCCATCATGACGGCCATCTCTAACAATTATCGCGACGAATTTAAAACATCACTCTTAAATAATACTGTTAATATTTTGGTAACAGTGACAGGCATATTATTTTTACTACTAATGGCTTGGGTTGCTACCATCATCCGACCACTTAATCAAATTCGATCGTATGTGGAAAAGCGACGATTAGGTCAAGATGTTCAACTTAATGTGGACCGCGAGGATGAAATTGGCGATTTAGCCAAAGCTTTAGTGGCCATGAATATTGAAGTGAAACGGGCGTATGAACAAAAAGAAGAAATGATTCACAACATCTCTCATGATTTAAAAACACCTATCGCAACCATACGTTCCTACTCAGAAAGTATTTTAGATGGTGTTTATCCTTATGACACATTAGAAAAAAGTGTTGATGTCATCCTTCAACATGCCAACCGCTTAGAAGCTAAAGTCAAAGGATTACTGACCCTTAATCGAGTTGATTATGTGTCGAAAGATCCGACCATGATGGTAAGCATAGATATGAAGAAAGTGGTGGAAGAAGCTATCCTTTCCATGAAAGTCATTCGACCTAACATTAATATTGAAATGAACATTGAAAATCATACTTTCTTTGGGATTGAAGAACCTTGGAGAATACTGTGTGAGAATTTGATTGATAATGCCTTAAGGTATGCACAAACAAAGATTGTGATTAAGGTGAAGGGCAAAACCTTAGAAGTATTCAATGATGGTGAACCCATTGAAGCAGAGCGTATTCATCGTTTGTTTATTCCTTATGAAAAAGGTAAGAATGGTAATTTTGGTCTGGGATTAGCGATTGTAAAGAAGATTGCGAATACCTTCAATTGTACTGTGAGTGCTAAAAATCATAAGGAAGGAGTAAGCTTCATCGTGAAGGGGAATTAGGAATACTTTTTTAAAAACATGTGTAGAACCATAACTTTTTGTTAATATAATAAATGAACTGATATAATGATGAAAAGTAGGGGGAAATACAATGAAGTGTCCGTATTGTAATCAAGATATGATTCTAGGGTATATCTACGGGGATAGATATGCTTTGAAATGGTCAAGTCAAAAGCTTTTCTTAGGGTTATGGGTTCAAAATGCAATAAAACTAGGTAACTTTGATGATCATTTTTCCAGACCACGAGTAGAGACTTACTCTTGTGATCCATGCAAGAAAATGATCATCAATAACTAAATCATTGACTTGTGGTTCACTGTTTTACAAGATAAAAAAACATCCTTTTTTGCAAGGATGTTTTCAGTTATCTCTTGTCGCCTCCGAGTAATGCTTGAGCGCTAGTAAGAAGTCCAGCCATATCTTGAATGTTTGAAGGAATGATAATCTTAGTTGCTTGTCCATTAGCTACTCTTTCAAATGTTTCAAATCCACGAAGTGTGATGTAAGCTTGGTCTGGAGCAGCATTCTTGAGGAGTTCAACCCCTTTAGCTTGAGCTTCGTAGACACGTTCAATGGCTTCAGCTTCCCCTTCAGCTTCGCGAATTAAGGATTGCTTCTTCGCTTCAGCACGTAGGATTGCAGATTCTTTTTCCCCTTCAGCAATAAGAATTGCAGAACGTTTTTCCCCTTCAGCAATTAAGATGGAAGAACGGCGTTCACGCTCAGCTCTCATTTGTTTTTCCATGGCATCTTGAATATCACGTGGAGGTTGAATGTTCTTCACTTCCACACGGTTAACTTTAATACCCCAAGCATCAGTGGCTTCATCAAGAATACTTCTCATCTTAGAGTTAATGATTTCACGTGAAGTTAAGGATTCATCAAGTTCAAGTTCCCCGATGATATTACGTAGGGTTGTAGCAGTTAAGTTTTCAATCGCTCCAATAGGATTAATAACCCCATAAACATACAGTTTAGGATCTAGAATTGAGAAGTAAACCACTGTATCAATCATCATGGTCACGTTATCTTTCGTGATAACAGGTTGTGGAGCAAAATCTTTCACGTATTCTTTTAAAGTTACACGTGCAGCTACACGATCAAGAATTGGAATAATGAAATGTAAACCTTGGTAAAGTGTACGATCATAGGCTCCTAAACGTTCAACAACAAGCGAGAATGATTGAGGTACAACACGGACGGTGTAGGATAAAATGATAATAGCAACAATCAATAAAGCGACTAATAAGATTAAAAATGGTAAAGCTTCAGGCATACGTATTTCCTTTCCTAGCTTACTGCTTTAACAATAAGCTTCGCTCCTTCTAAAGCAACGACTTCAACTAAAACACCTTGTTCAATAGGCTCTTTATCAATGGATTGAACACTCCATACTGAACCAAACACTTTGACTTGTCCCCAACTGGTTGATGTGATAGGGACGAGTAGTGTTGCTCTTGCGCCAATCACACGATCTTGGTTGGTAGGGACGGTATTTCCTCTAAAATACTCTGAAGCAAGAGGTCTAATCGCAAGCAGTGATGCTACAGAGACCACAAGAAACATAATGAATTGCAAAGCAATGTTTCCGCCTAACCAAAGTACAATAAGAGCAACTAACGATCCTAAAGAAAACCAAATTGAAACCAAAGTTCCTGCTGTTTCTACCTCAATAAGAAGGGTAGCAATTAATAGTATCATCCAAATCCAAAGTTCCATAATGCGTCACCTCCTTAAGGGTGTATTTGTGTGAGATCAATAATGAGCATCTGATTCTTTGCATCATAGTTGGCCAAGAAACGTTGACCACTAAGCGGTTGTTTAATCAAAGCACTAATATCATCACACACCAACTTATTACTAATTCTACCATATCCCTTGCCAATTGACACCTTGTGGAGCTGTTCAAGTGGAACAAGTTTTAAATCCACTTCTCTCTTACTCACAGGCTTTATCGCAACTTTAAGCGCATCCTTATTAAAGCCGATTGTGACGTAGCGAACCTCACTGAAGTGTGAGGCTGCCGAGGCATTAAGCGTAATATTGGTGGGGTAAACTCTTACAATTAAAGCATGAGCATTCCCGGTAACCCATTCAAACATAGCATTAACCTCCTTGTCATCATTATATTATTTTTCTTACAATACTTCAATATCTTTATTATGGTAAAGATGATAAAGTGAATGAAATTAGGTATAATAAGACCATGAATGAGATATTTACCTTTAAAAACCAAGACATTCACTATCGATATCATCAAAAGTCAGACACCACACTGGTGTTTTTGCACGGTTGGGGTCAATCCATGATCATGATGGAACCGATTGAAATGTCTTTTCAACCCCATTTTTCAACGTTAAACCTTGACTTTCCAGGATTTGGACTAAGTGCTCCACTCAATGATGTGTGGAGTATTACTGACTATGCGGATGGGATTGAAGCACTGCTTAACCATTTAAATGTTCAAAACCCCGTGTTTGTGGCACACTCCTTTGGAGCAAGAGTTGCCCTCATCTTAGCCTCTCGTCTTCAACCAAAGCAAATGATATTAACAGGAGCAGCAGGTTTAAAACCAAGATTGTCGCTAGGAACCCATCTTAAGATAAGAACTTATAAACTACTAAAGATTGGACTTCGTTTGCCTTTTGTTGGAAAACATTTACTTCCTTTAAAAACCTTCTTTGGAAGTGAAGATTATAAACAAACCACAGGGGCGTTAAGACAAACCTTTGTGAAGGTAGTGAATGAGGACTTATCTCCTTTACTAAAGCAGATCACAACATCGACGTTGCTTATTTGGGGAGATAAGGATGATGCGACTCCACTTTGGATGGGAAAAACCATGGAGAAGCACATGAAGGACGCAGCCTTGATCATCTATGAAGACGATGATCATTATGCTTACTATCATCAATTAAAACGAACCATCAAAATCATTGAAGCATTTGTACAACAGAAATGAGGGATATTATGACATTAGAAACCATTCTATTGATTCTTGTGATGGCATTAGCATTATGGCCAAGAATGAAGCATGCTCTTCATATGTTTCAACAAAATCGTTATGAACACCCTCGCTATATTCCTTGGGTGCTTCAAAGTAAGACCACATGGTCCTTGTTCTTTTCTTCACTGCTCATGGGCGTGGTGATTATTTTAAGTGTCATCATTGAGATTCCTTATGTCAGTATCGGGTTATATCTTGGATTGTTTGCCTTGTATTGGGTCTTTAAATCAAAAACCAAGCATGTCAAGCCACTTGTCATCACTGCCCGTGTCACGCGTCAAATCGTTGTGTTTTATGTCTTGATTATTCTTGTCTTGGCATCCATTACACTGATTTCATTAGAAGCCTCGTTTAGAAATCTATTCCTTGGATTAACCCTACTTGTGATGCATGTTTTAATTCATTTCATGATGATGATTGTAGGGTATTTGACCGCTCCTTTAGAAAAAATGGTTCATGCTCATTTCATGCGCATGACACGCAAAATCCTTAAACAACATTCCCGTCTCATTACCATTGGAATTACAGGGAGTTATGGTAAAACCACATCAAAGAACATCATGCATGAAGTATTGAGTTCTTCATTTTACACCCTCATGACACCAGCTTCTTTCAATACCCCTATGGGCATCACCAAAACGGTAAGAGAATTACTCAAACCCATACATCAAGTGTTTGTGTGTGAAATGGGAGCAGACAAGGTGAATGAAATCCATGTGTTAATGAACATGGTTAAACCACAGTTTGGGATTGTGACCGAAGTCGGTCCACAACATTTAGATACCTTTAAAACTCAAGACAATATACTCAAAGAAAAAATGAAGATGATTGAAGAACTTCCTTTAAGTGGGTGTGGCTTTATCAACTATGACAATGAACTCATTCGCTCTTATCACATTAAGAGTAAAGTTCCCGTCGTAAAGGTTGGATTGGAACATCCAGAGTGTGATTATCGTGGTGAAAACATTGTGATCACCAATCGTGGATGCCAGTTCGATGTGGTTACTAAGGATGGGTTACGTCAACCTTTAGAGACAAAGCTGCTTGGAAGACACAATGTCATGAATATTCTTTTTGCGGTTGCGGTTGCACGACACCTGCAAGTGGATTGGGATGATATTGCAAAGGCCATCAAACAACTTAAACCTGTCTCCCATCGTTTAGAACCAAAAGTCATGTTTGGGTTGAATGTGATTGACAATGCCTACAATTCTAATCCTCAAAGTGCGAAGCATTCGCTTGAAGTGCTTAAAATGATGCCAGGAATACGCTTTTTAATTACTCCTGGTATGGTTGAGTTAGGTGAGAAGACCGATCAATATAATGAGACCTTTGGCGCAAACATGATTAACCATGTGGATGAGGTCATTCTCATTGGAAAGAATCGATCACTTCCTATTCAAAAAGGCCTCATGAACAGTGGTTTTGATATGAACCATGTTCATGTGGTGAACTCCACTTCTGAAGCTTTTGAATTGATTAAGAAAAAGGCAACCCCTGCCGACAGTATCCTTATTGAAAATGATTTACCAGACGCATTCATTCATTAATGCGTCTTTTTTTTTAAGTGCAACATCTCATGGTTTGGAGTATAATGTGAAAGAGAGAAAAACCATGACACTTGAACAATTCGTAATAAAAGTGCTAGGAATCGCAAAGATAGGAAAGAAATTTTCTAAAGATCCTTATGCCTTAGAAAACTATGAAGAACTCCATGACTTAGGCCAACAGATGGCATCCACATTAATGCCACCTCAAGAAGCGTGTACATTGTTTGAAAGAGATGTTTATCCAACGCCTAATCTTTCAGTGCGTGTATTAATTACCGATGAATTGAACCAAGTATTGTTTGTGAGAGAGAAACAAGATGGTTATTGGTCTGTGCCTGGAGGATGGGTTGATTTGTTTCAAAGTGTTGAACAAGCAGCAAAAGCAGAAGCTTTACAAGAAGCGGGCGTGATGATTAGGATTCATCGTGTCTTATCTTTGTTTCAACGAGAACGACATAAAGATTATCCTACCTTACTCTCAGAAACATGTGTTTACTTTCACGCAAGCATTGAATCAGGCGATCCTCACCCAGGATTTGAAACATTAGAAACCCAATGGGTTAATATTGAAGAAGCTTTACCGCAGTTATCACGCAAAAACTCAAAAGAAGAACTAATGATTGCTTGGTCATGTTTAAAACAAGGTGATCAAGTTTATTTTGAATAAATAGGAGAGTGTATGAAACTAAATATTGGAGTTTTTTTTGGAGGTGCTTCAGTGGAGCACGATATCTCCATTCTATCAGCGATGCAAGCAATGGCTGCACTTAATCGTGAACGTTACGATGTATACCCACTTTATTTGAATAAAGCGGGGATTTTGGTGAGTGGAAATGCATTAAGTGATGTAAAGACATTTAAGTCTTCTTCCTTAGTGAACAAGAAATCCATTCCAATCACATTAGTAAAAGAAAATCAAAGTGTTGTTTTACGCTATTTAAAAGGATGGAAGAAACCTGTTCGATTGGATGTCATCTTACCTGTGGTGCATGGCACCAACAGTGAAGATGGTAGTGTTGCAGGTTATCTTAATGTGATTGGAGCTGTGTATGGTGGAAGTGATGTGATTGCTTCAGCCATTGGACAAGATAAAGTTATTTTCAAACACATTCTTGAAAACTCCAAACTTCCAATTGTGCCTTGGTTTTGGTTTTATGGTAAAGATGTTGTAGCGTCACAAGTGTCCATCTTAACTCAAGCTAAGCAAATCGGATATCCTTTAATCATTAAACCTTCAAACCTTGGAAGTTCAGTAGGCATTGAGTTGGTTAAGAATGAAGCCGATCTTTTTAGTGCAATTGAGCGTACAAGTCAATTTGATGAAAAGATTGTCATTGAAAAAGCCATCACTCATTTAAGGGAAGTGAATTGTTCTGTATTAAATATCAAAGGCAAACACACCGCTTCAGTGCTTGAAGAAGTAAGCAAAAGTGATGAGATTCTTTCTTTTACCGATAAATATCAACGTGGTGGTAAAGGCAAACACAGTGGTCCAAGCAAGGGGATGGCCTCATTGGATCGTCTTATTCCAGCCCCCATTGACGATGCATTAACCAAACACATTCAAGACTTAGCCACCACCTGCGCTCGTTTACTCAATGTGGGTGGGGTCGTGCGTATTGACTTTTTAATTGATACTCAATCCAATCAGGTCTATTTAAATGAGATTAACACCATCCCTGGGTCGTTATCCTTTTACTTATGGAAAGAAAGTGGGATTGATTTTGAGAGTTTGATGGACATCCTGATACAAGGTGCTATTGAGCGTGAACAACGAAAAGAACATTTAGTTCATACGTTTGAATCTTCTGTTTTAGAAGGATTTAAAGGAAGTAAAAAAACATGATCAATTAGGAGGTGAATGATGGATTTATTGAACCTAACACTCTCAGAGTTTCGATTTCTCATAGAGACAAAACGAGTTAAAGAGTTAAGAATCGTCTTTGAAGAATGGCATCCTGCGGATATCGCAGACATGTTGACGTACCTGAGTTTAGAAGAAATCTTATTCTTATTTAAGACCATCAATAAAGAACAAACCTCCCAAGTGTTTTCCTATTGTACCATTGAAACTCAAGAACGATTGATTGAGGCTTTTTCTGGTCCACAGATTAAATCAATCCTTGAACACGTTGAATTTGATGATGTCGTGGACTTTTTAGAAGAACTACCTGACAATCTAGTGAGAAAAGTGCTTCAAAATGCTTCTGAAAGTCAAAGACAAGAAATCAACATCTTACTATCTTATCATCCGAATTCAGCAGGTGCGCTCATTACCACCAAATATGTTGAAATCAATGAAGATGATACTTTAAAGGATGCAATCAATAAAGTACGTTCTCAAGGTAAGGGTGCTGCAAGTATTCAAACCTGTTTTGTGGTGAATCAAAACGATAGACTCATTGGTACAGCGCGTTTAAAAGACATGATGACCAATCCTGAAGATGAACTGGTTTCTGAAATCATGGAAACAGATGTCATTAGTGTTAATACTAAAGATGATCGTGAAGAAGTGGTTAAAGTCTTCTCTAAATATGATTTATCAGTGGTTCCTGTGGTGAATGATCAATTCTGTTTAGTTGGTATCATTACGGTAGATGATGTCATTGACGTCATTGAAGAAGAAGCGACAGAGGACATTCAAAAGATGGCTGCGATTAATCCACTCGAAGGATCATACCTACAAACCAGTGTGATGGATATGTTTAAGTCGCGTATACCATGGTTATTGGTGCTGATGATTTCTGCTACCCTTACAGGACTGGTGATGGAAGCGTATGCTCACATCACTGTGGCTTTAACCAGTTTAGTGATGTTTATCCCTATGTTGATGGATACAGCAGGCAATGCAGGTTCACAAGCTTCCGCAATGGTCATCCGTGGGATTGCGATTGATCATCTTGATATCAAAGATTTCTTTGTGGTGTTATGGAAAGAAATGAAAGCTTCCGTAATCACTGGTGTTATATTGTTTGTGGTCAATGTCCTTCGCATTGTGATTTTTTCTCCTTCATTGGGTTGGGGTATCGCCATACTTGTTTCCGTTGCCATCTTCTTTACCATTGTATTAGCCAATCTCATTGGAGGTTCTTTACCATTAGTGGCTTTATTGATTAAGGTTGACCCTGCCGCCATGGCGGGGCCTGTGATTACCACATTAGTGGATGTGGTTGCACTCATCATTTACTTCAATATGGCTGCCTTTTACTTAGGGAGGGTGCTCACATGATTGATTTCAACCAATGTAATCCAGAACTGCTCTCACAACTCATTGAAGGAAGACAAGTCAAGAATCTAAGAGAACTCTTTGATGAAATGAACATTGTCGACTTAGCCGAAATTGTTGCGGAGTTAAGTGTTGAAGAGATTTTGTTTTTGTTTAAAACATTAAGAAAAGACATCAGCGCACAACTATTTACGTATCTTCCTAATGAAGTGAAAGCAGCCATGATTTCATCCTTCACTTCAGGTCAAATCAAATCAATGATTGAAACCTTGTATACCGATGACTTGGTGGACTTCCTTCAAGATCTTCCTGCCAATGTGATTCGTCAAATATTAAAAGAAGCGGATCATGAACAACGTTCTGAGATTAATCTTTTATTAAGTTTTCCATCTTATAGTGCAGGAAGCTTAATGTCTTTAGACTTTGTGGAACTCAAGGCCGAAGACAGTGTGAAACAAGCCATCGTAAAGATTAAGAGACAAGGTAAAGATGCTGAAACCATTCAAGTGTGTTTTGTGGTGGACGAGTTAAGAAACTTAGTGGGGTCAGTTTCCCTGAGAACAATCTTGTTTGAAGATGATGATGTTTTGATGAAAGACATCATGGACATTGATGTGATTTATGCAACTGTTTATGATGATCAAGAACGAGTTGCAAAACTGATGCAACGCTATGACTTAACGGTATGCCCAGTTGTGAATGATGAGTTAAGACTCATTGGGATAGTCACCATTGATGACATGCTTGACGTCTTAGAAGATGAAGTCACAGAAGATATTCAAAAGATGGCGGCGATCATTCCTTTGGATGGGTCGTATCTAGAAAACTCATTACATGACATTGTCAAGTCTCGCATTGCGTGGTTGCTGGTGTTGATGGTGAGTGCAACCCTTACAGGAAGCATCATTGGTGGCTTTGAGCAACAGATTGAACTTCTTCCTGCATTATCCTTTTTTATACCAATGATCATGTCAACCTCAGGTAATGCGGTTCTCAAGCTTCTGCCATGGTTATTCGTGGGATTGTGGTGGATCAGCTGGATACTAAAGATGTCTTTAAAGTCTTGAGTAAAGAACTCTTGGTGGCTTTACTGAGTGGATCCGTTATCTTTGCAGCGAACATGATTCGGGTATTAGTGTTCATGCCTTCATCTGATTTGTCAGTTCATTTTGTGGTTTCAATGACGTTGTTTCTCATGATGATAATCTCAAAGATGGTAGGGGGGTTATTGCCTCTTCTTGCGAAGAAGTTTAACCAAGACCCTGCAGCCATGGCAGCGCCCCTCATCACCACCATCGTGGATGCGTTAGCCATGCTCATCTACTTTTCATTAGCATTGCTTTGGTTAGGACTTTAAGACAGATTTTGGTATAATGGTATCGTAATAAGGAGATTTAACTATGAGTACACCCCATAACCATGCGAAATTAGGCGATATTGCGAAGACGGTTTTAATGCCAGGAGATCCACTACGTGCCCAATTCATTGCGGAGACATTCTTAGAAGATGTCGTTATGTTTAATAATGTAAGAAACATGTATGGGTTCACAGGAACCTATCAAGGCCATAAGATTTCTGTCATGGGTTCAGGCATGGGAATGCCTTCTATCGGAATCTATTCTTATGAACTTTATACCGTGTATGGTGTTGAAAACATCATTCGTATTGGATCGGCAGGTTCATATCATAAGGATGTGAAAGTCTATGATGTCATCTTAGCTGACAGTGCTTGGTCAGAAAGTTCATTTGCGAAGACAGCATTCAATGTTGAGGATACTGTCCTGTTCCCATCCCCAACGTTAAATCAAGCGTTACTCAGCGCCGCAAAGCATTTAAACATTCATGTAAAGTTAGGACGCATTCATTCATCCGATGTCTTCTATCGTGATTCAGGTGTGAGCTTTGAAACGATTGCCTCTGAAACAGGTAGCATGTGTGTTGAGATGGAATCCTTCGCTTTGTTTGCGAATGCCAACAAACTCGGAAAACATGCCGCATGCTTAGTGACCATTTCTGACTCATTGGTGACCCATGAAGCCACAACACCACAAGAAAGACAAGAATCATTCACTAAGATGATGCAAGTTGCGCTAGAAATGGCTAAACTATGAAACACATTCTCTTTGTGAAAGGGATTAAAACACAAGAAGATGTAAGAAAAATCACAGAAGCCCTCAATGATACTCAACTTCAATTTGAAGTCTCTTTAACCAATCAAGCAGTCATTATTCATGGTCGTAATGATTTGGTAAGAGTGGCTAAGATTGCCTTACTAGAAGCAGGATATATCGTCGATTAACCTTAAAGTCAACACTTTAAGGTTTTTTAATGAGCATTGTTATTCGTGATTGAGTTCAAGGATTCACAAGCGTATAATGAAATTAACAATCAATAGAATTAAGGAGAAACACATGAGCCAACCATCATCAGCTCAACCTACTTCAAAGAAGAAGAATCGTCTGTTTATCCTCGTAGCGATGATCATTCTCATTCTTATTTTATTGTTCAGTTTAAGTATGTGTGGAAAAGGACCATCCACACAAAACCAAGGCGATCCACTGGTTTTTGACGATCCTGTGTTCGAACAAGCCGTTAAAACATCCCTAAATAAAGGATCCAATGATTCAGTGTATGCTAGTGATTTGAGTGAGATTAAGACACTGCACATCATGGCGGACACATTGTTGATGTATAAAGCAGGCGAAGAAATGAAAAGACTGGTGTTCTTTTATGGTACGGCAGTAGAAATCGATGATGTACGTCAAGAAATACAAGGCACACTTACATCATTAGCCGATTTGAAGTATTTTCCTAACTTAGAAATCCTTTATGTGGCATTTCAAAAAAACATAGACTTCACGACAGTTAAAGACATTTCGAAGGTACATATGTTGTATCTTTATGGTAACGATCAAGACACGATAGACTTTGTAGCTAATTCAAGTAATCTTGTGACACTTCATGTCAATCATCATCAAATTGAGAACTTGGATGCACTTAAAGATTCATTAAAACTAAAACGTCTTACGGTAGCATACGGGCCACTAAAAGACATTACAGGAATCAAAGATGCGGTACTCTTAGAACGTCTTGATTTTTCAGAAAATCAGCTCACTGACATCAGTGCGTTAGAAAAACTAGTCTTAATCAAAGATCTTTATTTAAGGGTCAATAACATCAGTGATATCACTGTCGTTTCTAATCTAAAAGAACTTAACTTCTTAGGTTTAAGTCAAAATAACATTTCAGATGTATCTCCAATCGCATCGCTTGAAAAACTCACACGCATCATGCTTGCGGACAATCCAGTCAGCAACATGGAAACCATTTCTAAATACGAAGATATTATTGAATAAACTAACTTCATCAAGGCTTCCTTAAGGCCATTCAAGGAAGCCTTCTTTTTTATCATCAAAACATCCATTTTTGAAGCATTTAGGACTTGATAAAACATTTTGGGTATGTTAGTATTTAAAAGCGCTAAGTTGCTCAGCAGCAGTGGAGATGTACTCAAGAGGCTGAAGAGGTGCCCCTGCTAAGGGTATAGGTCGGGAAACTGGCGCGAGGGTTCAAATCCCTCCATCTCCGCCATTTTTACAAATAGATATTAATATACGGTCCAGTGGTGTAGCGGTTAACATGCCTCCCTGTCACGGAGGAGATCGCGGGTTCGATCCCCGTCTGGACCGCCATTTCTTTGCAGGTGTAGTTCAGTGGTAGAACACGACCTTGCCAAGGTTGAAGCGGGGGTTCAATTCCCCTCACCTGCTCCAGAATCAAATTTGAGTCCTTAAGGGGCTTTTTTTGTGTTTTGATGAATTCATATTCTGCTTGTTTAGATTCAATTCCAGTGATAGACTGAACTTGACAAAAGAAGGTATCAAGATGAGAGCGAAAAAACGTTATATTGTAGTTGTGTTAATGATGTTCATCATTGGATGTTCTCCTTACAAACAGTTTAATCCTTTTAATTCGTATTCAAAAGTCACTTCAATCACTGTGTCTGAATACAAACCATTGTATTCCAGTACTTTGCCTGACTTAATCAATACAGTGACATCCTTGCAGGATGTCAAAGAGATAATGTCAATCATCAACCGTTCTTATGATAAAAATGAAACCATTAGTAATGAAGCCATTTTTTCAAATCCAAACTTGTTTGATTTTCAGTTAGGTTTTGAAGGAGAAAATCTTCCATTTACACAGCTCTTAATAAAAATTGCAGATGAGAAAGTGACCATCACTACTCTCATCTTCTCAAGTGGGAATGAGCAACATATCAAATTATATGAACTTCAAGCGAAAGATGTAGAAGAGTTTAAAGGATATCTTCAATGATTGAATCTTTGATTTAGTTGTAGTCTGATGACCACAACTAATGATTAATATAGGATTCATTGAAATTATGGTACATTAAGACCCACCATGTTCTTTCCACACTCTTCACATCCTTAGCCCATAAGGTAAGTTCATTTTGATCATTCCCCTTGGCTTAATGGACAAAGAGGGTTGTATTTTAAGACTTTTTTCTTTATGATACCTTAGTGAAGGTAAACTACTATGAATATTCTTATCCAAAACAATATATCTCTTAAACGATTTAACACATTACGCTTAGATTCCACATGTGATTATGCGATTACACCACTTAACATACAAGGCGTCATTGAAGCCATCCAACTGACACAAGACAAACGTCGTGTGATTTTAGGCAATGGTTCCAATGTCCTTTTAACGCAAGAACATTATGATGATTCGACTGCATTTATTCTTATGCACCGTTTGGATGATCTTGATATTCAAGACAATGAGATTGTGGTAGAAGCTGGAAGAACACTTCATGACTTAGCGTGGTTCACCATGGATAATGAAGTGGAAGGCTATGCTTTTTGTGAAGATATCCCAGGTACTGTAGGTGGAGCTTTACTCATGAATGCAGGTCAATGGGAATACACCATTTCCCAATATGTCAATTGGGTTGAAGTGGTGCATTGTGATGATGCACGTCTTGAGCGCATTTATCCACAAGAAGGTTTCTTTGGGTATCGTCATTCTGGATTTAACACCATGAATGCGATCATTGTTCGCTCAGGGTTATCCATTACCCATGGTAACTACAATGATATCTTTGAAAAATCATGTACTACAAACGTGAACGTTATATGAAACAACCTCGTAACTATCCTAATGCGGGAAGTGTGTTTAAACGCCCTTATAAGAATGGGGAATCCTTGTATGTGTGGAAACTCTTTGATGCGACATCACTTCGTGGTCATCAAATTGGAGGAGCACAAATTTCAGAAAAACATCCAGGGTTTATTGTGAATGTGGACAATGCCACTTCCACGGATTGTGTCAACTTGATTAAAGAGGCCCAAAAACGGGTTAAAGAAGCATTTGATGTTGATTTAGAACTTGAATGGAGAATCATCTAACTGTCTTAGGACAGTTTTCTTTTGGGCACAACACAGCACCCTTAATCTAAGTTATGTTAGGATATGTTTAAGCAACTTAAGTAAGAATGGGTTGATGTTATGAACTTAAACATGTTTCAAAACAAAGAATGGAGAAAACGTATGCTTGTGACCTTTTTAGTGGCTTTTGCGGTTTTTATGATCATTGATTTGATTTGGTTGGGTGTCATTGCTGCTCCTTTTTATCGCAATCAGATTGGCTTTTTGATGGCAAAGAAAGTGAACTGGGGTGCAGCTGTCCTGTTTTATCTTATCTTCATTGCAGGTATGGTCATCTTTGTGATTGATCCAGCCCTACAAGCTCAATCATTCACCTCGGCTTTAGTGATGGGGGCTTTGTTTGGTTTAGTCACCTATGCTACCTATGATTTAACTAATTTGGCCACTCTAGAAGGATGGCCACTTACCTTGGTGATTGTGGATCTTCTATGGGGAATGTCTTTAAGTGTACTTGTTAGTAGCATCACTTATCTTATCATCAACGCCTTCTTCTAGAAGGCTTTTCTCATGGTCAAAAGTGAGAAAATGCGATACAATAACAAGCGAGGTAAACTTATGAGAATGAATGATATTGGCGTCATCGGCATGGCCGTGATGGGTAAAAACTTAGCATTAAACTTTGCAGATCAAGGCTTTAAAGTGGCCATTTATAATCGTACAACGCAAGTGAGTCGTGATGTGGTGAATGAAAACCCACACCAAGATCTTTCGCTTCATGAAACATTAGAAGGATTTGTGCATTCCCTCATTCAACCACGAAAGATCTTAATCATGGTACAAGCAGGCAGTGCGGTTGATAAAGTGATTGATCAACTGCTCCCACTTCTAAGTGTTGGAGATATTGTGATGGATGGAGGTAACTCCTTTTATCTGGACACTCAAACCCGTTATGAAAGACTTAAACCTTTAGGATTTCATTTCTTAGGTGTGGGTGTTTCTGGTGGAGAAGAGGGAGCTCGTTTTGGTCCAGCCATCATGCCTTCAGGAGATAAAGAAGCGTATGACTTAGTACAACCTTACCTTGATAAGATCGCTGCGGTAGCCTATGGTGAAGCATGTGCATCTTATGTTGGTAAAGATGGTTCAGGTCATTTTGTCAAGATGGTGCATAATGGGATTGAATATGGTGACATGCAACTGATTGCGGAAGCGTATACCATCCTCAAACAGGGATTTAATGCTTCTATCCCAACCATGCAATCCATTTTTAAAACATGGAATGAAAAAGATTTATCATCCTACTTAATTGAAATCACAGCTCAAATCTTAAGTGTTAAAGATCAACATAGCGATCACTATTTAGTGGAAATGATTGAAGACGTTGCCCATCAAAAAGGCACAGGAAAATGGACAGCCAATGCATCCTTAGAATTCAATGTGGATGCTTCAGTGCTCACCTCAGCCGTGTTTGCACGTTTCATGTCTGAAATCAAAGATAAACGACTCAGTGCATCACAACGTTTTCATAAACCTATAAGTAATGCATCCTTAAGTGATGAATGGGTAGCCAAACTTGAAAATGCGTTGTATGTAGCGAAACTCATGAGTTATGCGCAAGGATTTGAATTGCTTACGCAAGCCAATGAACGCTATGAATGGAATTTGAACTTTGGTTCTATTGCGAAGGGATGGCGTGCAGGATGCATCATTCGTGCACAGTTCTTAAACAAAATTGCCCAAGCCTATGAGGTAAATTCTTCATTGGATCATTTACTTTTTGATGAGTACTTTGCTTCTGTCGTGAACTCTCATATTCAAGATTTACGTGATGTGGTGGTGTTCGCCACTCAACATGCGTTAGCGATGCCAACCTTCATGAATGCTTTAGCTTACTTTGATGGATTAACTACGCCAATGAGTGGAGCAAACCTAATTCAAGCTCAACGTGATTTCTTTGGTGCACATACATTTAAACGTTTGGATCGTGAAGGAAGTTTCCATGATGAATGGAAATAAAACGACGTTCTTTACATTGTTTGGGGCAACAGGGGATTTAACCTATCGTAAGTTAATCCCTGCGTTATACAATCTTCATTCACTTGATCATCTAGATCAAGGTTTTAAGATATTGGCCATTGGTCGTAGAGACTACACCACTCAAGACTACCATGACCTATTACGACCTTGGTGTGAGAAGTTTGTACGCACCGGGTTTAATGAGCGTGTCTTTGATGCTTTTCTTTCTCGTATAGAGTATGTACAAATGCGCTTAGACGAACCAGAAGATTATGGGGTATTGAAAGCCATTTTATGAGACATGCCCACAATCTCAACATCTGTATTATCTTGCGGTGGCTTCGTCTTACTTTGATGTGATTGCGTCAAATTTAGTTCAAAGTGGATGCACTTCATTTGCTTCCACTAAGCAGTGTTTAATTGAAAAACCGTTTGGCACATCTTTTGATAGTGCTTTAGAACTGAACAATACGTTGCTTCGTTTCTTTAAAGAAGAAGAAATCTATCGTATTGATCATTACTTAGGTAAGGAAATGATTCAAAACTTGTTAGCCATTCGCTTTGAAAACCCAATACTGACTCCACTATGGAATGACTCCATGATTGATTCGATTGTGGTTAGAGCGCTTGAAGAAGTGGGTGTGGAATCCAGAGGTCAATATTATGATCATTTTGGAGCCATTAAAGATATGGTGCAAAATCATCTTTTTCAAATCGTGTCTTTACTATTGATGAAACCTTCCAATAACTTGGATGAGCGTATTGCACACCAAAACGAAATCATTGAGCATTTAGAACTCTATCATCAATCCAAAGAGGACATTGTTTTGGGCCAATATGAAGCCAACTCAACACTTAAGGAAAAGATGAAAGGGTATCGTGAAGAAGAACATGTGGATCCTCAATCCACAACGGAGACCTTTGTGTCACTTCGTACTCGAATCAATCTTCCTGAATACAAAAACATTAAAGTGATTCTTCAAACAGGGAAAAGAACGCATATGCGATCCACTGAGGTCATTGTGAACTTTAAAGGGCATGGACCTAGACCCAATCAACTGATCATTAAGATTGCACCTGATGAAGGGGTTTACTTAAGAATGAACATCAAGAAACCTGGACAAAGTCATGATGTGGAAACCATCATGATGGAGTATTGTCAGTCTTGTGTGTATGAGAATCGCTTGAATACGCCTGAAGCCTATGAGCGCCTACTTAAAGCAGGCATTGGTTTAGATCGTGCTTTGTTTACACCTTGGGAGATGGTGGCCTCCAGTTGGAAAGTGGTGGATGAATGGCTTAGCTTTATTTCTAAAGAAGCGGTACCCCTTTATTTCTATCCAGCTCAAACGTATGGACCAACCCAAGTTTTGGAGCATTTTCATGAAGAATAAAATCGTATTGATCTATGATTTTGATAAGACCTTAACCCGTCAAGACATGCAAGAGTATGGATTACTGCAAGATTTAGGGTATATCCAACCTGAAGCGTTTTGGCGTGAAGTGAAAGAGTACACCTCATTTCATCAAATGGATCCTGTCCTTGGGTACATGTATAAGCTCATGGAGGTAGCTTCACAAAGAGGTAAGCCTTTAACGTATGATTATCTTAAATCCTTCGGTTCAACCATTGAGTTTGTTCCTGGAGTGTTTGAATGGTTTCACACACTGCATCAATTATCAAAAGCTTTAGACATCACGATTGAACATGTAATTATCTCCAGTGGTTTAACGGCTATGATTGAAGGATCAGCGATTGCTCCATACTTAACTCACACCTATGGATGTGATTATGTGTATAATGAAAGAGGAGAAGCCTATTGGGTGAAGATTGCTAATAACTACACCATGAAGACCCAATTCATTGCTCGAATTCACAAGGAAGCGCACGATTTAAGTGATCATGTGTTGGTGAATGAGAAATCATCACAGCGTCCTGTTCCTTATTCTCACATGATTTATTTGGGAGATGGATTCAGTGATGTGGCTTCGATGCGCATGATTCATGAGCAAGGTGGTTTAACCTTAGCACTGTATCATGGTGAAGATAAACAACTGGCGCAAGCCTTAATGCAGGATGGACGAGTTCATGGTGCCTATGAAGCCAATTATCATGTGGAGTCCGCGTTATACCAAAAAGTCGCCTCCTATATTTCTTACTTAAGCATGCCATAATGGGCATACCAATTGAACTTAATGCATGAAGTCCTTACAATGACACAAGAAAGAGGAAGATATGAAACCAGTACACAACACGATTAACACACGTCGTTCTATGACGCAACTTAAGAAAAGTGAAGGCTTTGATCAGGCTCTTGTGTCTTCAACCATTCAAGATGTATTAAAGCATACCCCATCTGCCTTTAACTCACAAAGCAGTGGAGCACTCGTTATTTATGGAGAAACCCATGAAGCGTTTTGGGAAGAAGTCAGAGCAGGAGTGTTACCCCTTGTTTCTGATGAAAAGGCTCAAGTAAGAACTAACAACAAAATCAATGGATTTAAAGCGGGGGATGGCACAGTCATCTTCTTAGAAAATCAAACCATCACTCAAAGCTTAAGGGAGCGTTTCCCATTGTATGCCTCATCAGTGGATTTATGGGCAGATCAAGGTCAAGGTTTTGTGCAATACGGTGTTTGGTTAGCGCTGCATGAACTTGGCTTTGGGGTTTCTTTACAACACTACAATCCACTCATTGATGATTACATCTATGATGTCTTAGGAGTTGAACGTCACTTTAAAATAGTGGGTCAGATGCCTTTTGGGGCCATCAATGGACAACCCAACAACAAATCCTTTGTTCCAATGACACAACGTTTCTTTGAAAAGTAATGCTTCGGCATTCTTTTTTTATTCCTCGCTCTTTTTAGCACTTATCAGTTGACAGTGCTAAAATATTGAGTATAATAAAAGTGTAAGAATTAGCACTCTATTATCTCAAGTGCTAAAAGGAGGAACATTATGGTTAGATTTAATCTTGCAACTCGTCCAACAACTTCTCTACTAGATTCATTCTTCATGGATGATTTCTTTAATGATCGCTTTACATCCTATGCATCTTTTGCGGGAGTGGATGTCATCAAGAATGATAATGGTTATGAGCTTCATGTGGATTTACCTGGTGTGAAGAAAGAAGACATTATCATTGACATGAAAGATGATATCTTAAGCATCAAAGTCAACACTGAAGAAGAAAAAGAAACGAAAGAGAAGAACTATGTGATTCGTCAACGTGCTTCACGCTCATTCTCTCGCTCATTTAAGGTAGCAGGGGTTCAAGAAGACAACATTCTTGCCTCTTATGAGAATGGGGTACTTACTCTCAACTTACCTTTTAAAGAAAAAAGTTGAAGTCTCACGTAAAATTGAAGTGAAATAAGGGCAAAAACATTGCCCTTGTTTTATAATAGAATAAAGGAGATGTCCTTATGAAAGTTAAACTGCCCCGATTTAATAAGAATACTCGTCAGCTGGTATTGTATCGAGGAATGCGTTATTTTGAAGAAGAACGCATGAAAGAAATCTCATCTCATGATCATACCCATGTGTATGAAGTGAAGGGAGAAGTGAACAAATACGAAGTCGTGATTAATGTGGCGGAAGATGATACCATTGTCTTTTCATCATGCACATGTCCCTATGAAGATGGAGGATATTGTAAACATCAGGTGGCAGCTTACTTTGATATTTTAAACAAACAGGGACGTTTGCATTTGGATGAATACAAGGATGCGCTAACACTGAAAGAAAAGCATCCAGCCAAGCCTGTACCACAAGGATGGAGTAAAGAAGACTACATTGAACTTCAAAAATTCAATGTCTCCAACTACATGAGCACCTTCACTAAAGAAGAACTCATGGCCCTTATGGTGGCTTACATGAAACAAGATATGAAACTCTTTATGTATTTGTTCCATCATTACATGGTGGAAGAAGAGAAGAATAAAATCAAAGGATTGAACTAACAATCCTTTTTTTAATTGAAATTGGTAGAATGTTTGACTTATTAAAGAAGTCTTGTTATAATTTTCACAAGTAAACTAAGGGAGGGTTGTTTATGGAACGTTTTAAAGTCAAGTGGTGTAAACCAATTTGTTACGTCCTAGTACCAACATTCATACTGCTCCACGTTTTAAGGTTTGTGATTGATGATTTGAACTTATTTGATAATGATGTGTTTGGGGGATTCAGTATTAACGCACTTCTGGGTCAATGGATATTTCCAATGTGTTTGGGGTGCTTAGTCGGTTTTATTCTTATTTTCTTAGTCCTTGTGATAGTGAGAAAACACAATCAAAGCAATTATAATAAACTTATCATGATTTATGACTTTTTAAGAGAGGCTAGGTTAATCTAGCTTTTTTTCATGACATCACTGAGTTGCTTTGATACAATAGAACTATGGAAAACATTCTCAAAGTAAAACCGCATTTTAAAGAAAAGATTTGGGGTGGATCACGCCTTAATGATCGTTTTAATTTTGATTCACCGTATGAAAAGACAGGTGAGTGTTGGGCTGTCTCAGGAATCAGCGAAGGAGAAACAACGATTGAAGGTGGAACTTGTGATGGACAATCACTCAATGATGTCTATAAGAAGCATCCAGCATGGTTTGGTTTCTGTGACCATGACACTTTTCCTATCTTAGTTAAAATCATTGATGTGCAAGATGACTTAAGCATTCAAGTGCATCCTAATGATCATGATGCGCAAGCCATGGGGTATAAACATGGTAAGGCAGAAGCATGGTATATTCTAGAAGCCACAGATCGCTCTGAAGTGGTGTTAGGACATACATGTTCAACACGTGAGGAACTAGAATATTGTTTGAATCATCCTACCGATCATGAATGGTTGAATCGATTCAACATTCGTTCAAATCAATTCTATTATTTACCTGGTGGAACTATTCATGGTAAATGTGCTCATACCCTCTTGTATGAAATCGAACAAAACTCAGACATTGGATTTAGAATCTATGACTATAAACGTTTAGACCAAACCAATCAACCACGTCCTCTTCATCGTAAAGAAGCATTATCCAGTATTAAAATCCCAGATATCACACGTGAAGTAGCACCAACAAAAATCATCACTTCCACAATGAAACACACTTCTTTCCTTAAGAGTGAACACTTCATTGTGGAACATGCGATCATTGATGAAGACACTCATTTTGATCATGATTCACCCTTCACCATCATTGGATTCTTATCTGATGGAGGACTCAATGGGGTTGAATATAAGGCAGGGGATCATGTGATTGTCCTCAATCACTGTAAAGCATTCTCCCTCACTTCTGGAAGTGAAGTGATGCTTATTCATATGCCTAAAACAAAGGAGGATGTTGTTTGATAGGTTGCATTGAAGCTGGTGGAACCAAATTTGTTTGTGGATGTGTGGATGAACATTTGAACATTCATCATCGTGTTTCCATTCCTACCACCTCACCTGAAGAAACCATGGCTTTGGTTTTAGATTACTTCAAAGATAAAGAGGTAACAGCCATAGGGATTGCGAGTTTTGGACCTTTGGATCTTAACTTAGAATCAAAAACGTATGGTTACTTAACCACAACTCCAAAACCTTACTGGGCTTGGACCGACATTGTTGGGACACTCAAACAACTGAAAGATGTACCAATCATGATTGATACCGATGTGAATGCGGCAGCGTTAGCGGAAGCTAAAGTTGGGGCAGCACAAGGATGTGATCATGTGGTGTACTTTACTGTTGGCACAGGACTTGGGGGTGGAGTACTGATTCATAACCAATTGGTTCATGGACTTATGCATCCAGAATTTGGACACATTGGAGTCAAGCATCATCCTAAAGATGATTTCAAAGGGGCGTGTATCTATCATCATGATTGCTTAGAAGGCATGGCTTCTGGATTTGCGATGGAGAAACGCTGGGGTGTCAAAGGTCACACCTTACCTCAAGATCATCTTGCATGGGACATCGAAGCTTATTATTTAGCTCAAGCGTGTGTGAATGCGTTGATGGTGGTCTCTCCACAAAAGATTGTGTTTGGTGGTGGAGTCATGCATCAAGAGCATTTACTGCCTAAAGTACGCGAGCACTTTAAAGTATTAGTGAACAATTATGTGGTCTCTGATCACTTGAAAGATTTGGATCAATACATTGTGGCTGCTGGATGTGGCGATGATACAGGATTACTTGGAGCTTATTTCTTAACGCAATGATCACCCTTAGGGGTGATTTTCTTTGTTTAGAACACATTACTTTATTTTTGTAAGAAAGATGGGTATAATAAGGACTCGAAAGTGAGGACCAAGATGAAAGTCTTTAAAAATAAAAAAATATATACCTATCCAGAAATGTTTCGTACCATGGTCTGTTTCTTCAATGGTCTTCGTTTCATCAAGCAAGCGAAGCAAGCAAAGATGATTAACAAACCCTTTGTGGAGCGAATCATGTTGGGTGTAACTGAAGTTAATGGATGTACATTGTGTTCCTATCAACATACTGGTGTTGCGCTAAGAGCGGGATTAAGTCGTGATGAAATCCGTGCTTTATTGGATGGAGAACTTTCCACAATCAAAGATGAAGAAATTGTAGGCGTATTGTTTGGAAAACATGTGGCTGATCAAAGAGGCTTGTTTGATAAAGAAGCGTATGATCGCATGGTTAAAGAATATGGTGATGTGCGCTCTTTAGGCGTCTTGGGTGCAGTTAGAATTATCATGTTCACCAATATTATTGGAATCATGGGAGGTGTCTTGTATGACACAATCACCTTTAAAAATAAGAAACTAGGATTGTTCATCCATGAACTTGTAAGACTTCCCTTGTTTGTGATTATGTTACCCTTCGCGTTCTTAACCTTCATTCTACTTCAATTTTCAAATAATCCTCGTTTAGTGTTAGGATATAAAGTGTAATCAAAAAGGTGCAGTGATGCACCTTTTGTGTTAAAGCAGAAGTAAACTTAATGCCATGACAGCCATACCACTGACAAGTCCATAAATGGAAAGATGATGTTGGCCGTATTTTTCTGAGGATGGAAGCAACTCATCCAGGGATATAAAGACCATGATTCCCGCCACACCCGCAAACAATACTCCTAAGACCACATCATTGAGGAATGGCATTAGGATGAGATAACCTACGATTGCTCCAATGGGTTCTGATAACCCAGAGAGGAAAGAATAGAAGAATGCTTTTCTCTTTGATCCTGTTGCATAGTAAATAGGAACAGAGACCGCAATTCCTTCGGGTATATTATGTAAAGCAATCGCAATGGCGATTGGAATGGCTAAACTGGGTTCTTTGAGTGCAACTACAAATGTGGCCAATCCTTCAGGAAAGTTATGGATGGCGATAGCTAATGCGGTGAATAATCCCATACGCATGAGATTACCTTTTTTAAGACTTTCATTTTCAGTCATCTTCTACACTGTGTAGTTCATGAGGGTTTTCAGCTTTTGGGATGAGTCTGTCAATGATTGCAATCAATAACATACCACCAAAAAAGGAAATAACATTCACCCATGATCCTAAGGTTTCACCTAAGGCAAGTACTAAACTGGCTTCTGCTTTAAAGAAGATTTCAACCATGGAGACATATATCATGACCCCTGCTGAAAAGCCAAGTGAAACGGATAGAAATTTCGTGTTAGTGGTTTTCGCAAAGAAGGCTATGGTGCTACCAATACCTGTGCTTAAACCAGCAAACAACGTTATTAAAAACGCAAATAAAACATTATTCATAAAGCTACCTTTCTAATTATTCGATTTCAACATTCACACGTCCTACTACGTAGGAGTGAGGCATAGTGTATTGTTCTTCACAAAATTCATATACTAAATTCGGAGTTAATACTCCTTTAAATGGAAGTGTATTCCAAAGCGATGTCTTCAAAACGAACCTTAAAAAACTGACACCGGATAGGATCAATGGATGAGCACTTCTGAAAGGTTCGAAATTGATTGCTCGAAGCTCACATCCTTGCGATAGCATGCGTTTACTTTGTAGAAAGCTTTTCTTCTTCTTGATAAGTGAAATATCATAAGGGGAAGAGAATGTCATGAGTTTGGTGAGTTGTTCTTCGATGTTTGTGGCATGTTTTTCAGATATGAGCAACGTAAAGCGTGTCACCTTGTGTTTATATTTAAAGCCAAAGCGATGAGTAAAGTCTTCTTCATTGCTTGTGATGAGCACGCCTTGTTTTTGCCAAGGAAACATTGCATTAATTCGAGGTAAAACAATCACATGATAAATCTTTCCTCTAAAACCAACATAAACATATGAATGTCTGATTTCTTGTTTATCATTCATCACAAAGTAAACATGAAGTCTCTCTGAAAGTTGTGTCATTGAAGCAAAGTTAGACACTGTTCTTTGATCAGAAAGTAACCATTCATTCAACGTATGGATCATGAATGAAGGAAGCATCCGTGACAAAAACAACGGTAAATGCAGTCGTGTCGTGTGAATATTTTGATGATCCTTCATCATCTTTTTAATGACGAGGTGTCGATACGTTTGCAAGAAACTTGATCCTAGCATGAATAATAACACAAACCATGATTGGAGTAAATCACTTTGATAGGGGTTAAAGAATAAGACTAAACCATAAGGTAAAGCAAAAAGCACATCCAATACAAACATGCGCATGATTTTAAATTGGTTTTGTCTGAGACGAAGATAGCCCAGTATTCTAAGAGTTAAATGAGATAATATCCATAATCCTATTAACTGATCTAAACTGATGGATTTTTGATTCATCCATACTAAAAAAGTAAAGATGAGGGAAATTAATCCTCCAAGTTTGACCAATCGTTGATGATATAGTGGAGTCGACATCACCGAAACTAAAGTAAATCGTGTAAAAGCCCAAAAGAAAAAAGATATGCTTAATAGAAGTCTAAACCAAAAGGTTTCTTGAAGAAATAACACATGAAGTAGTGCAGCACTAACCCAAGCTATGATGGATATCATGCTAAGTTTAGAATAGTTTTTCATGTTAAGGTAAGTTGATAGTGATTTCATAGTCCTATTATACACCACCTTATTTGTGATTCAATGACAACATTAGTTGCGAAAGCAACTAAAAAAGATACAATACAACACAAGTGAGGTAAACATGAAGGCTATTTTATTTGATTTAGATGGGACGTTGCTCCCGATTGATATGGATGATTTTGAAACGATTTATTTCAAAGGACTATCCTCTCATTTCATGGATTGGATGGATCCGCAGGAGTTTGCTCAGAAGTTGTGGAAAGCAACAACTGCCATGGTGATGTCCACGGATGATCGCACCAATGAAGAAGTGTTTTATGAGGCTTTTACTCCTTTAATTGGGGAACATCGCATCCGTGAAGCTACACAACGCTTTGAATTGTTTTATAAGGGTGGATTCTCTAAGCTAAAAGAAGCCATGAAACCCACTCACAGTTGGAAACACATTCTTACAGAACTTAAAGATAAAGGATATGCTCTGGTGTGTGCCACAAACCCCTTGTTTCCACAAATCGCAACACAACAACGCTTATCATGGATTGGATTGGATTTGCATGACTTTGATTTAGTGACGACGTTTGAAACCTCTCGATCATGTAAACCCCAACTTAAATACTATCAAGATATCTTTAATCACATCCAAGTCCAACCCCATGAAGCCATCATGATTGGTAATGATACCCTTGAGGACACCATTGTGTCTCAGTTGGGGACTCAAACGTATTTGGTTGTAGATCATAAAAAAGAAAACTCAAGAGGGTCTATTCCTTCAACCTATGAAGGAAGTGCTCATGATTGCATGACTTTCTTACAACAACTACCCCCATTAGGAGAAACACAATGAACACCTGGGATTTAACGGATTTATATCCAAGTTTAGATGATGCATCGTTTATTAATGACTTTGAAGTGGTTAAAACAGAGATTAATACCTTTGAACAATGGTCCAATACTTTAGATTCATTGACTGATTTAGAGGTGTGTGAAAGCTATATTCAGCAATCCATTAAACTATCCACTTTAATCTCTCGCTTAGGCGCATTTGCATCCTTAACTTCCGCAACCGATGCTTCCAACAGTAGTGCTCTTAATGCGCTTAATCAAATTCAACTTCTTTCAACAAAGACAGTGACAGGTCAAGTGGCATTTATTCATCGCTTAAAAACCATAGATAATTTAATGGCTTTAATTGATTCGTCAGAACTCTTAAAAGAACATGCGTTTGTGTTAGAGACCATGAAGCAACAAGCTAATCATGTTTTATCGGCTCAGGAAGAACTCATTATCTCTAAAATGAGCATTAATGGTTCCACGGCTTGGAGTAATCTACAAAACAAGATTACGTCAACACTCAGTGTGGAAGTGAACTTACCTGAAGGGGTTAAAACTTTACCTCTTCCAGCAGTACGTAATTTAGCTTACAGCAGTGATGCACAGGTACGTAAAGCAGGTTATGATGCGGAAATGAAAGCATATGCACGCATTGAAGACAGTTCAGCTGCGGCTTTAATGGTATTAAAGGGGAAGTGCTTACTTTAAATGAACTTAAAGGCTATGAAGGTGTCCTATCTGAAACACTCATTAAATCTAGAATGAGTGAGAAAACACTTGAAGCAATGCTAAAGGCCATTGAAAAGACACTACCGGAGTTTAGACGATATCTAAAACATAAGGCAAAACTATTGGGCCATGAGTCTTCCTTACCTTTCTATGATATGTTTGCACCAATCAACACCAATACCTTAACGTATACCTATAACGAAGCAAGTGATTTTGTTGTGAAGCAGTTTAGAACTTTCTCCGATGAATTGGCTGATTTTACCACCCACGCAATTAGACACAACTGGATTGATGTTGAGCCACGCAGTGGCAAACGTGGGGGAGCGTTCTGCTCAAATCTTCATCCAATCAAGCAAAGTCGAGTACTTCTTAACTTTGATGGTTCTTTCTCAAACTTAACCACCTTAGCTCATGAACTTGGGCATGCTTATCATGGTCATTGTCTAAAGGATGAAACCATTCTAAACGCTCGTTATCCAATGCCTATTGCGGAAACAGCATCCATCTTCTGTGAAACCATCGTGGTGAATGCAGCATTAAAAGAAGCTGACAAAGAGAATGCGATTGCGATACTTGAAGCCAGTATTTCTGATGCGACACAAGTCATTGTGGATATTTACTCACGTTACTTGTTTGAAACATCCTTATTTAAGGCCAGAGAAAAACAAGTGCTTGATTCCAAACAATTACAAGAACTAATGCTTAAAGCTCAAAGGGAAGCTTATGGTGATGGCCTTGATCAAACTCAACTTCATCCATACATGTGGTTGAATAAACCTCATTATTATTCTGCAGGACTTAATTTCTATAACTTTCCTTATGCGTTTGGGTTATTGTTTTCCAAGGGTTTATATGCTCAATATTTGAAAGAAGGAGAATCCTTTGTTCCTAAGTACAATGAGTTACTTAAAGCAACTGGAAAACACAACATTAAAGATGTGGCAGCAATGGCACAAGTGGACAGTGAAGATGTTTCCTTCTATGAAGCATCACTGCAACTGGTTGTTGAAGACATCCAAAAATTCATTGAATTAACCTCTTAGAGGTTTTTTCTTTTGTCTGAGTTTTTATGTGATATAATGTGAGCAATGAAGCAACGTTCACAACCATCCAACTATGAAAAAATCGCTTTTGATATTGCTTCTCGCATTGTGAGTGGCGATCTTTTAGTGGGCAGTAAAATCTCTGGAAGAACCAAAATGTCTAGTGAATACAATGTTTCCTCAGAGACGATTCGTAAAGCCCTAAAACTCTTAGAACTGGCTTATGTGGTTCGAGTTCATCCTCATTCGGGGGTGGTAATAGAAGACAGTCAACATGCCATCAACTATCTTAATCAACGTAAAGCATTCATGAGTGTTGAATCACTTAAAGATGAACTTCATGATTTATTGGCGCAAAAAAAGACCATTGATCAAAAAATTGAAGTTGTTATGCAGGAACTCATGATGGCAATGGATCGATTTGGTTTCTCAGATCCTCTTCATCGCAGTGACTTTACAGTATCAAAGTATCATACCTTTGTGAATACAAGCATCAAATCCTTAGCCTTATACCAAAAAACACAAGCTACCATCATTGCGATTAAGCGAGGGAATGAGTTGATTACCTCTCCAGGTCCTGATGCGATATTGATGGAGAAAGATAAAGTGATGGTCATCATTCCAAAAGAAAGAATGCATGATTTAACTCAATTCTTGGCTTCATCCTTAGAATCAGATAAGGAGTCCTAATATGAAGGTTTATATTTTATTTTCACGAACAGGAACATGGTTATCACGCATACTTGGGCTTTTTGGAGGATTTAAATACATGCACTCTAGCATTAGCTTTGATCCTACTCTTAAAGAAATGTACTCTTTTGGACGGATTAAACCTCATAATCCATTGATTGGAGGGTTTGTTAAAGAGAGTTTATATGAAGGGGTGTATACGTTCTCATCAAAAAATTCATGTCTTGTCTACTCTACAGTTATCACTGAAGATCAAGCAAAGCAACTTAAAGATGAAATAAAACGTTTTGAAATGTCATCCAGTGCTTACCACTATAATTTTCTAGGGTTATTCTTCATTCCCTTTCGAATAAAGGTTCAGCGCAAACATCATTATTTCTGTTCACAGTTCATCTCAGAATTATTCATTAAAATAGCAATCATTGATCAAAACATCAAGTCCTATTGGACCAGTCCTAAAGATTTAATTCACTTATTGGATTTAACCCTTGAATACGAAGGATTAATCAAAGATTATCCGTATAGACCTAAGAAATAGTTGACAGATTTTTAACACAAAAGAAGTTGATTTAAGATACACTTAACTAAAGGAGAAGATGTGTATGAAATTCAATAAGTCAGAATTAAGTTGGATCCTCTATGATGTAGCCAACTCAGCCTTTATTCTCATCGTTACCGCAACGATTCCAGTTTATTTTAGAGCACTAGCGGAATCAGCTGGAGTCAATACCGCCAATGTGACAGCTCTGTTTTCAACCGCAACCACCATTGCCGTGCTTTCTTTAGCACTCATTTCTCCAGTTTTAGGTGCTATTGCGGATTATCATGGTATGAAAAAGAAATTGTTTGTGGGATTCTTAATCATGGGTCTAGCGGGGGCATCCTCATTAGCAGTGGTAACCCAATGGCAAGCATTTCTTATTCTTTTCATCTTAGCGAGAATTGGATACAGTGCATGTAATGTCTTTTACGATTCCATGCTCATTGATGTGACCACCGATGAAAAAATGGATAGTTTATCATCCCATGGCTATGCTTGGGGTTATGTGGGCTCAACAGTCCCTTTCATTTTAGGGATTGCGTTAATCTTAACGACACCATTTGGATTAACCACAGGCCAAGCTACCCAAATTTCATTCATCATCACAGCGTTATGGTGGGGATTACTCACTCTACCATTATTAAAGAATGTCAAACAAACCTACAGCTTACCAGCTCAACCAAAGGTCATTTCATCTTCATTTAAACGTGTTGGGATTACCTTTAAAAAGATTACCGAAAATAAGCCACTCTTCTATTTCATCATTGGTTATTTCTTATACATCAATGGAGTATACACCATCATGTCACAAGCCACCAACTTTGGTGGTGAAGTAGGGATTGATCAAACTCAAATGATCATTGCGCTATTGGTAACACAGTTTGTGGCCTTCCCATTTGCGATCATTGCGGGCAAACTCGCAAGCAAGTATGGACCACTTAAACTCATTAAAGTCTACATGTTGATTTATACACTCGTTACCATCCTAGGATACAATTTAAGCACTGCCGCTGAGTTTTGGATGTTAGCCATCATCGTTGGTATGGCACAAGGGGGAATTCAATCCTTGTCTCGTTCATACTTTGGTCGTTTGATTCCTAAAGAAGAATCCAATGAATACTTTGGCTTCTTCGATATTTTTGGTAAGTTCTCTGATGGGATTGGCCCACTCTTCTTAACCGCTGCCGTGTTAATCACTGGTAGTGCTCGTTTAGGGATCTTAGGTCTTATCTTGTTCTTCGTCTTAGGCTTCTTCTTCATCAATAAAGTGGATCAACTTACAAGCAAATGACTTAAACTTATCCATCGAAAGGTGGATAATGTTTTTATAAGGAGGAATTATGTTTCCCTATCATCAACTCACTCAACCTGTACCCACTCAAATTCATCTGAATGTGAAGAATTTACCACTCATGATGAAGTTTTATGAAAAGACGTTAGGTTTGTCTCTGCATAAAAGCAGTGAAGAGTCTGCTGTCTTTGGATCTTCACATCAATCATTTTTGGTTTTACACTCCACACCTTCCTATCTTAGCGCAGCTTCAACAGAGAGTCGACTGTATCACTTTGCGATACTGGTAAAAGAAGCAAGTCAATTAGCCCATGTGTTGCAACATCTTGTGAGTGAGCGCTATCCTATTGATGGAGCTTCTGATCATCAAATTTCTCATGCGGTGTATTTAACCGATCCAGAAGGCAATGGTATTGAACTTGCCTATGATCGTGACCAACAATTTTGGCCACATTTAAACGATGGTCTGTTGGATGGACAAGCCATGATCAAACCATTTGATGCGGATTTATACCTTAACATGGATTACAATCATGATTTGCCTTGGCATCATGATGCGATCTTAGGGCATGTGCACTTTTATGCTCATGACTTAAATAAGACACTGCACTTTATGGTTGAAAGCATGAACTATCAACTCACCATGAACCTCAACCAACAAGCCCTCTTCTTTTCAGTGTTAAAGTATCATATCACTTAGGATTTAATCGATGGGGTAACTTTAAAACACCTTTAGGAGAAAACAAACTAGGAATAAGAAAATTGGTGTTTGAATCATCTGAACTAGGTGAATCACAAACACTTATAGATCCTAATGGATTCACATTTGAATTAGTGAAGATAGAAAAAGAACGGGGTTGAACCCGTTCTTCTTTTTTAGTTGACTGAGATAAAGATGTTTTGTTTAGGAAGCATTCTCTTTAGACGTTTGATTTGTCCAAAATCAACGCTTGAAGCAATGTTGATGATGGTTGAATCGGATTCAACATGAATGTCTCCAATATAACGTTGGTGAATACCACACAAGTCAGTTGCGGATTTCACTAGTTTGCTTGGGTTAACACCATGTTTGCGACCAACATTAAGGGTGTATGTTTTGAAGTTACCTTCACGAGCTTGTTTAAGTGGTTTTAATGCTTTGAACTTTTGGTTTCCAACGATGTGGGATAACAGTTCAGCCACCAAGGCTTCAGGATGCTCATAGTTTACTAGAAGTGCTTGAGCTAAATCAAGCATATCTGGTTTAATGTCTGAAGATTGAAGTTTATCCATGATGGAAGAAGTGACTAGGAAGTCAAGTTCTTCTTGTGTAGGATAAGGCATTGTGGCCACATTTAATTTATGAGTTTGAACTAAGCGTAACCAAGAACGACGTTGTTTAGGAGACACCAATGTAATGGCAGTTCCTTGAGCGCTCGCACGACCTGTACGTCCAATACGGTGAATGTAGTATTCATCATCTTGAGGTAAGTCATAGTTGATCACCATGTCTAGGTTGTTGACGTCAATTCCACGAGCAGCAACATCCGTTGCGATCATGATTTTGATGTGGCCTAATTTGAACTTAGCCATAATGGATGTACGCATGTCTTGTTTCATGTCACCATGTAACGCAGCCACACTGAAACCAGCTTGATTCAAGACATCGTTAAGATCATCCACCATTTTTTTAGTGTTCGCAAACACGATGGCTTGATTAGGTTTGTACATGCTTAACACTTGAGTGAGTAATTCATCTTTGTGTTCGCTTTGTACTTCATAAAGTAGCTGTTGAATGTTTGAAACAGTACGAGTATCCTTAGCAATTTGAATGTGTTTAGGTTTAACTTGGTATTGTTTTGTGATATCAAGAATGACCTTAGGCATGGTTGCTGAGAACAATGCGGTTTGACGCTCTTTTGGAAGTTCTTTAAGAATGTCTTCCAGTTCTTCTTTAAACCCCATTTGAAGCATTTCATCAGCTTCATCTAAGACTAAGAAACGAGTTTGTTCAAAACGCAGTGTTTTACGTCGCATATGATCAAGAATTCGTCCTGGAGTTCCAACCACAATATCGACTCCGCCTTTAAGTTGGAAGATTTGAGTTGAAATTGGTTGTCCACCATAAATGGTGACCGTCTTGATGTTTTCCATATATTTAGAGAACATGCGGATTTGAGTGGTAATCTGAATGGCCAATTCACGGGTTGGACATAAGATTAGTGCCTGAGGCAGTCTCTTCTCGCTAGTTCTTTGAAGCATGGATAAGATTGGTAGCACGAAGGCTGCAGTCTTTCCAGTTCCTGTATGTGATTGTCCAATGATGTCTAAACCATCTAACATCGATGGGATAGCTTGAGCTTGGATGTCTGTGGTTTCTGTGAATTGCGCGTCCTCGATGGCGCGTAATATGTTTGTATGCAAAGCTAATTGATTAAAATTCATAGTTTCTCTTTTCCGTGAATAAACACTTTGAGTAGTATAGCACACAAGGGGGGGTACTGATGCAAGAACTTTTACCAAATAAGTATGAAAACACTTGAAATGTGTGTGTAATCGTTTACAATATAGTTAAAGCAGAAAGGCGGTGATGTCCATGAGACGGGTCTTCGACATAGAAACTCTTTCTCTTGTGGCAAAAATCGTACGCCTGCACAATAAAGACAACACTTTTAAGATGGACTAGGAATGTCCATCTTTTTTGTTAAGTTTGAACTATAGGAGGTAAACACATGGATCAAACCAACAAATTATTCTTCGACGCTGCAGCCAATGGCGACATTAGCACAGTCAGTGCCATGGTTTCTAAGGGAGCCGATGTCAATGTGGTGAATGGTGAAGGGCGTAGTGCACTCATGCGTAGTGCTAAGCGAGGACATGAAAATGTCGTTATTTTCTTGCTTAGTCATGGAGCGAATGTGAATGCGAAGGATGTGAATGGCAAGACTGCGATTATGGGTGCTGCTAAGAAGGGTCATCTTGATATCGTTCGACGTCTTACTGATTTGGGAGCGGATGTGAATGCTGCCGACAATAAAGGTCGTACTGCTTTAATGCGTGCTGCATTTTTAGGTCAACTCAATGTGGTGGATTATCTCATTAAAAAGGGAGCAAACGTGAACACTCAAGATGAAATGGGACGTTCTGCTCTCATGGAAGCTTGCCTTGCTTATAAAGGGGAAGTGATTCGTACACTTATTGAAAACAAAGCGGATGTTAATTTACAAGATAAAATTGGTTGTACAGCATTAATGAGAGCGAGCTACTCAGGGTATGTTGAGTTAGTGACGTACTTGCTTGATCATGGAGCAGATAAAGAATTATTGGACCATGATGGCAATAAAGCGATTCATTATGTAAGAGAACACAGTTTTGCGGAATTAAAACCGCTATTGAAATAAGGAGAACGTATGAGAGACTATCAATCATTTGAAGTAAGAAATGTGGTCACCTTAGGCCATTCAGGATCTGGTAAAACAACGTTAGTTGAAAGTATGCTTCTGCATACCAAAGCGATTGATCGCATTGGTAAAGCCGTGGATGGAAACTCAGTCTTAGATTATGATGCGGAAGAAGTTAAGCGTGGGGTCTCTGTCTTTACATCACTTGCCCCTATTGAAGTAAGAAACACTAAAATCAACATGTTGGATACTCCAGGGTATTTGGACTACGTTGGAGAAGCAACTGCAGGATTAGCTGTTGCGGATAACGCATTAATTGTGGTTAGTGCGAAAGATGGTGTTCAAAGTGGAACACTGAATGGATATAAGAAAGCGAAAGAAAGAAAACTTCCAACCATCTTTTTTGTCAGTAAACTGGATGAAGATAATACGTCCTTTGATACAACCTATAATCAACTACGTGAAGCGTTTGGTAAAGCCGTCATCGCTTTTGAACTTCCTATCATGGAAGAGGGGCACATTGTTGGATCGATTAATGTATTAAAGAATAAAGCATGGTTCATCAATGATCGTGAGAATGCTAAACCGGTTCCTGAAGCGTATGTGTCTAGAGTCAACGAGCTCAAAGAACAAATTTCTGAAGCTGTTGCGATGGCTGATGATGCTTTGATGGAAAAATTCTTTGAAGGGGAAACTTTCAGTGATGCGGAAATCTTAAAGGGTATTCGTCTTGGAGTACGAAGTGGAGAAATCTTGCCTGTGTATTCAGGGTCTGCAGTGAAAGTGATTGGTGTTGAAAGACTGCTTGAGCTCATTGTGGATTACTTCCCTACGTATGCTGAAAAGGAGTGGTTGAAGCCAAGGATGAAAAAGGCAATCTTGTTCAACTTCAAACCTCAGAAAGTGAAACCTTCAGTGCTAAAGTGTTTAAAACCATCATTGACCCATTTGTTGGAAGAATTTCCTTCATTAAAGTCATGAGTGGAGTATTAACCACTGATTCAACCGTTCATAACACACAAAAAGACAAAGCAGAAAAAGTCAACCAATTGTTCCTCATTAAAGGGAAGAACCAAATTGGGGTAGGAAAATTGTTTGCAGGGGACATTGGAGCGATTGTTAAACTTCAAAACACAGAGACCAATGATACCTTATGTGCCAAAACTAGAATTGTCAGCTTTGAGCCAATTGAATTTGTCCAACCGATGCTTGGAGTTGCTTTATGGCCAAAAACCAAACTAGATGAAGACAAGCTATCCACATCACTTCAAAGACTCCTTGAAGAAGATCCAACCTTGCGCATGGAAAAGAATGCAGAAACACATGAGCTCGTACTTTATGGTGTGGGTGATCAACACATTGATGTTATTATCTCAAAGCTTAAAGCGAAGTATAAAGTTGAAGTTGATCTTACTGAGCCTAAAGTGCCTTATCGTGAAACCATTCTTGGTACCGTTACTGCAGAAGGAAAACACAAGAAACAATCAGGTGGAGCAGGACAATTTGGGCATGTCTTCATCACATTTGAACCAAGTGAATCCTCAGAAATGGTCTTTGAAGAAAAAGTCTTTGGTGGAGCAGTACCAAAACAGTACTTCCCAGCAGTTGAAGCGGGACTAAGAGAAGCCATGGTCCGTGGTGTCTTAGCAGGCTACAAGGTTGTCGGTGTAAAAGCGACACTCATTGATGGAAAATACCATGAAGTTGATTCTAAGGAAATTGCCTTCAAACAAGCAGCTAAGTTAGCGTATCGCTCAGGTATGCCACAAGCCAAGCCTGTACTTCTTGAACCAATCGTAAAAGTGGCGGTGACAGTGCCTGAAGAATATACTGGAACAGTGATTGGTGATTTAAACAAACGTCGTGGGATTATTCTTGGTATGGAGATGATTTCGGATAATGAACAACTCGTTAGTGCGGAAGTTCCTATGACTGAAATGATGCGCTATCCAACTGAACTACGTAGTTTCACTCAAGGACGAGGCAGTTTCGTACAAGAATTTGATCGTTACGAAGTAGCACCTCCACCGATTGCTCAAAAGGTCATTGAATCAGCTGTTAAACAAGCAGAAGAAGACGAATAATCAACAAAGAACTGGGATAACCAGTTCTTTTCTTTTAGACATAAAAAAACTCTTAGGAATTTCCTAAGAGCTTAATCATTATAATGCTGCTTCGTAGTTTCTAGCAACAACGTCCCAGTTAACCACATTGAACCAGGTGGTTAAGTAGTCAGGACGACGGTTTTGGAATTTGAGATAGTATGCGTGTTCCCAAACATCCACGCCTAGAATTGGAGTTAAACCATCAGTGATCGGATTATCTTGATTGGCTGTAGAAACCACTTTAAGTGCTTTGTTTGCATCGACAACGAGCCAAGCCCAACCAGATCCAAATCGAGTTTTACCTGCAGTTGCAATGGCCTCTTTAAGAGCTTCAACACTTCCAAAGGTGGATGTGATGGCTTCCAATAGTTTTCCACTAGGTGTACTTGCTCCTCCTGGAGTCATGACTTCCCAGAAATGGGTGTGATTTAAATGTCCACCACCATTGTTTCTTACTGCTCCACGAATGTCTTCAGGAACTGAATTCAATTCTTTAACTAAATCAACTAAGGACTTATCAAAGAGGGATGGATGTTTATCAAGGGCAGCATTGAGGTTATCAACGTAAGCTTGATGATGTTTTGAATGATGGATGGTCATGGTTTGCGTATCGATGTGTGGTTCAAGAGCTTCGTAACCATACCCTAACGCTGGTAATGTGTGTTTTGTCATTGTGTTTCTCCTTATGGTATATATTAAGATTAACACCCCTCATCACATTTTTCAAATCATGTGATGTTTAGAGTGAATAAAGTTTGGAATACTTTTCAATCAAACCATTCACGTAAGCGGAAGCAGAGAAGGACTCACCACAAACACGTTGAATGAGGTCCTTACCATTGTACAGTCCACCATATTGATGGATATTCTCTTTAAGCCATGCTTTGATTTGTTTGAAGTCTTGGTTAAGTAAAGCCTCCTCAACATTGAAAGAAGCATTCATGGCTTCAAAGAACATGGCTCCATAAGCACTGCCTAAAGCATAGGTTGGAAAGTAACCAAAAGCAGCACCACTCCAATGCACATCTTGAAGAACACCATGATCATCACTGGTCACATCTAGATTGAGATAAGCTTTGAATTTTTCATTCCAAGCTGAAGGAAGATCATCCACGCTTAAACTTCCATCAAATAAGGCTTTTTCAAGTTCATAACGTAACATGATGTGTAATGGATAAGTCAGTTCATCTGCTTCAACGCGAATGAAAGATTGCTCAACATAGTTAATGCCAAAGATGAATTCATCAAAGGAAACATCTTTTAAAGCACTGATGATGGATTGCACATGGGTGTAATGAGGTTGCCAGAAAGCTCTAGTTTTACCAATAAGGTTTTCAAGGAGTCGTGATTGAGATTCATGGAGACCATAAGTCATGGATTGAGCAATGGTCATGCCTTCAAACTCTGGATTCACTTGACCATTGTAAGTGGCATGTCCCACTTCATGTATGAAAGCAAAAATACTGGAAGTCATTTGATTGGTTAAATATCGCACAGTCACACGATTATCATAAGCGCTAAAATGAGATGAAAATGGATGAACACTCTTGGCAATTGCACCTGTTTCAAGGGAATAATCCAACACTGGAGCTAAGTAATCAATGAGTTTCTTTTGTTCATCTTCACTGACGGTAGCACTCAAGAAGGCAGGTGCAGGTCGATTGGATGAAAGCACTTTTTGAATGAAAGGAACAAGTTTGCTTCTCACTTCATCAAAGAAAGCATCATAATCCACACTTCTCATACCTTCTTCAAAATCATCAAGTAATTGCTCATACACAGGAAGCGTTGATTCACGATAAGAAACGATCTCTTTTACCATCTCAATCAGTTTGGCTAGATAGGGTTTAAATAAACTATATTCGTTTTTGGATTTAGCTTCTTCCCAAATGTGTTCTGCTTCACTTTGCAGTGACACAAATTCAATGTACTTGTCTTTAGGAACATTGACCACATCTAAGACGTTCTTTAATGATTGTTTGATTTCTTTGCGTTGCACATCGGTCAACTCTTCATTTAAAGCATCTTTCATGGTTTGAATGGTTTGCTCATCAATCATGATGGAAAACATTTCTCCAGAGAGGATGCCCATCATTTGAGCACGATAGGAAGCTCCCTTTTTAGGAGCAACAGTTGCACCATCCCAATGTAGGGTGGCTAAGGCTAAATTATAGGCCGCGATTTTGGTGCGGAGTTGACGATACGTTTCATAAGCTGACATAATTATTCTCCTTTAATGGTCTCATTGTACCACAATCCTCTTTTCATATTGTATAATAACAACAAGACCAAATCGGTTGATTCAAGAAAGGAAGCTTTATGCAAAACATAGAAGCCTTACTTTTACAACGAGGTGTTACAAAAGAAGATATCATTGATTGTGTGTATTTTCTTCAAGCACAATACTTCGATCATTTAGATAAAAGTCGCATCACTTATTATGTGGATAGTGTGCTTAATAAACGCGAAGTCCAACAAGCCATTGCGACAGGTATCGCGATTGATATGGCCACAGAAGCCAGAGCATTTGGAAGTGATGAACTTCAAGAGATCATCTTAAATGATGAAGGTCTCTATGGGGTGGATGAGGTGTTAGCTTATGGGATATGCAATCTTTATGGATCCATTGCGTTAACTAACTTCGGGTACATTGATAAGATAAAGCCAGGGATCATTGGAAAACTCAATGATGATCACACCACCCAGTGTAATACGTTTTTAGATGATATTGTAGGAGCAGTTGCGGCAGCAGCGGCATCCAAGTTAGCACATGACAGGGAGAATTTAGTATGAAAAAACTATTAGCATTACTCGTCTTAGCACTCATTTTAGTAGGATGTGCTTCCTCTGGTTTTAAAGCCACACCGGCTAAAGAAGTGAGTGAAAGACTCGTCAATTTAGAAGATGTGATCGTTGTGTTTGGTCAATCCACATGCGCAGCATGTACTGAATATAAAGTGGTATTAGAAGAAGTAATGAAGAATTATCCAGACCTACCGTTAGTGTATGTGGAAACAGATAAAGACAACCGCAGTGATGTGTCTGCACTTGTGCAAGCTTATTTACCTAATGCAACGGTAACCCCAATCACGTATTTCTTCATTGATGGAACATTAGTGGGTCAAGAAACAGGTGCATTTAGATATTCTCAACTTAAAGGGTTTTTAACGGATAAAGGATTCATTAGCGAGTAATGTTTGATAAGAAGGATTGGCAAGCTGCATTAGTACAATGCGGAATCAATAAAGGAGATAACCTGATTATTAGCGGGACTCTTTTAAATGATGATTTAACCATTGATGGCTGGCCAACCATTCTTGATGCTTGCTTAGGCATGGTGGGCATAGAAGGTACCATCATGACCATTGTTCAGAATCAACGAAGTGAGCCACTTCATCACGATCATACTCTTTCCAAGGATCAAAGAGAAAAACTCATTAAAGCATGGAGTCAGTCTTCTTACCCTTTGATCACGGCTTCGCCACTTGAGAATGCGTTTTTCTTTCATGATGAAGTAAGAAGTATTGTTCACCCAGGATATCGTTTTTATGCGATTGGTAAGTATGCTCCATTCATGGTACGTAAAGTATCCAAGCATTTTCCGCTTCATGATGATGGACCTTTACAAGCCGCCATTAAACTTAAAACTAAGTGTCTGCATTTTGGGGATGAAGAACCATGGTTAATGGAATCGTTTCATGCTACTGCGATTCAAGTGAATCAAGGGGTGCATCATATCGATGGTATTGCTCGTTGGGAACTTTTTTTAGACAAAGAAGCCAGTGAAGTGAGTGTTCCTTATCAAGCATGGACACTCAATGAAGAAAAGGTGCGTTACTATGAATTTAATCAACATCCAAGTCATTGAAGGTAAGGCAGCATTAGAGTACACAGGTCCTCTTCGTGTTGAAGTCTTCGAAAAAGAACAAGGTTTCGTGGATGAATTTGATGAACTTGATGAAGTCAGTGTTCATGTGATGCTTGAACTTGACAACTCGATCATAGCGAGTGGAAGGATGTATGAAGAATATCCTCATCAATACCATTTAGGTCGCATTGTGGTGAAACGCTCCTATCGCTCTCAGGGACATGGGAAAAGTGTTGTGGAGACACTCGTTAATCTAGCAAAAGAAAAAGGAGCCCACCAATGTGTGCTCTCATCTCAAACCCATGCTTGTGCATTTTATGAATCATGTGGCTTTATCAAGGAAGGTGATGTTTATCTTGAACAAGGCCAACCTCATCAATGGATGATATATAATATATAAGAGAAGAAGCACGTCCGTGCTTCTTTATTGTTTTTCTAATTTTAATTCAATCAATCTAACAATGGCTTGAAATGCTTTTTCTTCCATCTCATCAAAACGATTAAAATGAAACGAATCGATATCAAGCACTCCAACAGCTTCATTATGGACAAGAATAGGAATGACTAGCTCTGAATTGGAGGCACTATCACACGCAATATGACCTTCAAATTGATGCACATCAGGCACGTTTTGAAGTGATTTCGTTGCAAATGCAGTTCCACACACACCCGAGCCTACCTTAATGCGTGTGCAAGCCAGTTTACCTTGAAATGGACCTAAAACCAGTTCACCTTTTTTGTAAAGATAGAATCCAACCCAATTCAATCCTTCCACAAGGTCCATGATAATGGCGGAGATGTTAGCGTAGTTTGCGATTTCATCTTCCTCATCGCTGATGACAGATTCAACTTGTGTGACAAGCAAATCATATAATTCTTGGCGATCGTGTGGTTTTTGTGTTGGAACGTACATCTTTGTATCCTCTTTCTTTTCAATTATTATACACTATGGTACACTCTTTGTGTGAAACAGGGGAGCCGCAAGGCTGAGAACGTCATCAAACCCTATCACCTGATCTAGATAATGCTAGCGTAGGGAGTTTCAACCTGCGCCTCACATGGAGGTGTACATGAAAACAAAAGATCTAGTTAAGCTTTCCTTCTACCTATCCTTGTTTTTTGTCTTGGATGTGGTTTCAAATTCATTCAACTTATTCAGAATGCCGCAAGGTGGTGTTCTTGGACTAGGTGTCATTGCTTTAATGATTGCCGCTTATGATATGGGATGGAAAAAAGGATTACTTGTTTCCTTAGTTTCCATTATTTTACAAAACTTTGTGAATCCACTCTATGTCGTGGCTTTCCCACAACTCTTCTTAGATTATATCTTTGCCTTCGGAGTGTATGGGCTTGCGCCTCTCTTTGGTCCTGTGTGGCTAGGGGTTGTCATTGTCAATGTCGCTCGCTTCATCTCACACGTGTTATCAGGTGTGTTATACTTTGAAGCAGGGTGGTTTGCTTCCATGAGTTACAATGCGTTTTATATGGTGCCAACACTCATAGTGTCACTGCTGATTATTCCTATATTAATATATCGCTTACGTTTAAAGAAATAGAAGGAGAAGTAACATGCAACTCGATGTTGGACAAACAATCTACATTCAAAGTTATAAGTATGATGGCAGTCTACATCGAACATGGTCAAAAGCGACTGTCCTAGATGTTCAAGAACACATGATTGTAGTGATGACGTACAAAACATGGGTTATTGAATCGGATGGACGACGTTGGTTTACCAAAGAACCTGCAGTCTGCTTCTTCTATCCAAATGAATGGTACAACATAATTGACGATTGATTCGCAAAACCGGGATTTATTATTATTGCAGTTGCAACACCAGTGTTATAATGATGGTGAGGCACTCAAAAATATTGATTTAGACTTGGATGTGAAAGTTTTCCCAGATGGCACTCATACCATTCTTGATGAAGACGAGTTTGAACTTCATCAACTTGCAATGGATTATTCCCAAGATGTCATCGATATCTCTAAAGCAGCCTTGAATCAAATTATAGAGCTCATCAAACACAATAAGGAACCATTCAACAAGCAAACAGTGTATGAATATTTAGATCAATACACAAAAAATCATAAGGTGTCCACCTAAACAGTGGGCACTTTGTTTATTGATGAGCAACATAAAATTTCTTCAAAAAAAGTGAAAATAACGCAAAAAATGAGTTGACTTTAATATCCCCCTTTGATATTATAGTAAGGCACCTAAGCGGCGCAAAACATGGATCTTTGAAAACTAAATAGGAAACAACAAGTACAAACTTGACTGATTAGCGAGAGTTAATCAGAATGTCAAAATAAGTAAAAATAAATCTCTGTCAAAGAGAT
>JAJOHZ010000033.1 GCA_021209625.1 Erysipelotrichaceae bacterium
TAGTAATCAATACTGTTAGTGCCTAAATAAATGACTTCAATGTGTACGTGAGGCCCAGTTGATGATCCACTGGAACCGTTTCTACCTATCACAGTCCCTTGGGTCACAATTTGTCCCCATTTGATTGGAGAGTCTTTTTGTAGATGGAAGTAAATGACCAAATAAGATCGTCCTGCAATGTTGGTCACCAATAAAACCTGGTTACCTCCAGAATTAACTCCTGGTGCGCCACAATTATTGCCTAAATAGCCATAAGTTGGACATGAATTTGCACTGTAGAGGACATAACCATTTCCCACTGCTTTCACTTCTTTACCTACAGGTGCTGCAAAATCAACGCCTAGATGGACACCTCCTGATGGATAATACCATGCTCCAGCTGAAATTCTAAAACCTGGATCCATCGGTCTGATCCACCCCGGTGAAGCAGAAATCTGATTGAGAGCATTCCCTATTTTTTTGATTTGCTCATTGAACTCACTTAAATCAGAAAGTGCTTCTTGCTCAAGTGTAATGAGTTCAGCTTCTTGCTTGCGAAATTCAGCTACAATGATTTCAATTTGCTCTTTTAATCCTGCCAGTGTTTCTTGATTGAGTTGAATGTTTTCACGATTGGCCACTAAAGCTTCTTTTTGACGATCCAATTCAATTTTTTCATTTTCAATGATTAAGAGTTCTTCTTTGATTTGAATAATGATGGCTTTATCTGAATCTGTGATGTCTTTGATACCTTCAATGCGTCGAACTAAATCAGCCATGGAACTTGATCCCATGATGATTTCAATGTAACCATTCACATTGATGAACCCTTGTAAAGCTAACATTCTTTCTTTAATGGTATTATTTCGAGTTTCAACACTGATTTCTAGGCGCTCAATGTTGTCTTCAATCTCAACAATGCTTTTCTCCATAGACAAGATGGAGCGATTAAGTGTGTTGATTTGGCGTTCTAAGGTTTTAATGTCTTCTTCATATTGGCTTATTTGTGAAGTGTATTTAGTGATGTCTTTTCTAATGATACTGATATCGGCACGTAAACGATCCAAATCCTTCTTAGCATCAGATGCTTTTTTATTGAGGTAGTCTTGAAACGCTTTACATGTAGCGACATTGTCTTTTACAGTCGTTCCTAAACAGAGTGCTTCATAGTACTCTTCATTTTTCGCAAAATCGGTGTTCGCATTGGATAGGGTTGCCCCTAAATCCACAGCTAACAAGAAGATGAGGAATGTAAGAATGATTTTTTTCATCGTTTCCACCTCAAGTGTTTTCCAACTGAGAGACCACTTCCAAATAATCCTACACCAATCGCAATTAGAATCATGATGGATGAGACATAGTATACAAATGGGAAGGGTTGGACAAGCGCAAACATCGGAGTGACAAATTGTCCTCCCATGGTATCAAATAACCAAATATATCCAAACGTAATTAATGCTATAGGGAAAATTGAGCCAAACAAACCAATAAGTATCCCTTCAAATAAGAAAGGAATACGTATGAATCCGTTGGTTGCCCCTACCGTTCGCATGATTTGAATTTCTAATGCACGTGATGCAATGGAGAGTTTGATGGTGTTCGCAATCAAGAAGATAGCGATCAAACCTAGTCCTCCAACTAAAATATAGACGAATTGACGGATATTTTCAAGTAACGCTAATAGTTCGATGACACGTACCCCTCCATAAGCCACGGCTTCAACCCCTTCTAGACTACGAATGGAACCGGCAACGATTTCAATATCCACTCCTTCTTCAATCTCAACAAGGTAAGCCATACGCAGTGGATTGTCGGGTCCACGATACGATTCAAAGATCGCACCACTTTCACCAAATGAAGCAATCATTTCATCCAGTTCATTGTCTTTGGAGGAAAACGTTGCTTCTTTTACCCCAACAAGGCTACGAATACTGACACCCAATGTGTTGACACTGGCATCGTCTTCATAACGTGGATCAATCTTAACATGAATATTAACACTGCCTTCAACCGCATACGTGAACTGTTCAATGTTGAGGGTAATGACCAAGAATAATCCAACAAATAAAAGTGTAATGGTAATGGTAGAGATGCTTGAAAGTGTCATGGCCATATGACGGACTAAACCGATGAAAGCTTCTTTTAAATGACGAAGGATTCGACTCATTCTTTGTACCCTCCTGCCACTAAATCTGATACAAGATAACCATCTTGAAGTGCAATCGTACGACGACGATGGTTGTTCACTAACGTTTGATCATGAGTCACCATCAAAATGGTGGTATTTTCATCACGATTGATTTTTTCTAAGATATCTATAATTTCTTTGGATTTTGCAGGATCAAGATTTCCTGTTGGTTCATCACAGATTAACACTTTAGGTTGATTAGCAATCGCACGTGCAATGGCTGCACGTTGTTGTTGACCACCCGAAAGCTCATGTGGGTATGAACTGAGTTTGTCACTTAAACCAACGAGTGCACAAACTTCTCTTGCTCGTTTACGAGCACTCATCATAGGAGCATTCACAACTTCTAATGCGAAAAGCACATTCTCAAAGACCGTTTTCTTTTCAAGCAGTTTAAAGTCTTGAAAAACGACACCTAAATTACGACGGTATACAGGAACTTTACTGTGACGCAGTTTTCCTACATTCACACCAGCTACTTCTACGGTGCCTTTGGTAGGAATTTCCTCACCGTTAAGAAGACGAATGACAGTCGATTTGCCTGAACCTGTCGGTCCAATCACATACACAAATTCGCCTTGTTCTATGGTTAAACTAATCCCATTGAGCGCATGAGTGCCATTAGGATAGGTTTTATGTACTTGCTTGAGAATAATCATTGTTGTGTCCTATCTATTCAACCTTCCCCCACATAGGATGATTACACTTTATATTGAAAACTAAATCCATACCCTTTGACCTCCGTTGAGTCAGTCACAATCAAAAAGGCATTAGGATCTACACTGGTGACTAAATCATTCAATTGAGGATACTGATTCTTCATGACCACGGTCATTATGACTGGTTTTGGACTCCCTGTATACCCTCCACTGGCTTGAAGTATGGTTGTTCCTCGATCCACTTTTTCATGAATCAGTTTGAGAATTTGCTCATAATGATCAGAAATAATATACACCATCTTAGCTTGGGTTTCACCAAACACTAAAACTCGATCAATCACATACGATGCAGCAAACACAGAGATAAAACCAGTTAAGACAGCTTGAAGACCATAGTTGAAGAAACCCAAAGCTACAGTGACTCCATCTATAATAAAGACCCATGTTGCGATTTCGATACCTGTAAACTTGTTCAAAACAAGTGGAGGAACATCCATGCCCCCCGTACTTGCACCTTGCCTTATTGTAATACCAACGCCTAATCCAGCAATGATTCCACCATATAGACTAGCTAATAAAGGATCAACTCCTATCGCTGGCATGGTGCGTGTATACGTTAAGAATATCGGATAAAGGATGGAAGACAAAGCGGTGGTCATCGCAAACCCTTTACCTAGAATAAGTGCTCCTAACACAAACATTCCAATGACTAAAGCATCAATGATGACTTTAGGGTCTAGTGGTATGATTGGCTTTAAGGCAATGGCTAAACCAGCAACCCCACCTGAGAGAATATCATAAGGTAAGATAAAAGCGCCTACGGCTAAAGCGAGCAAATAATTGCCAATAACAATTAAGACAAGTTTCCTTATGGTCGTCATGGTGATGGATTTCATGACTGTATTATAACAGAAGAAACTGCTCGCGATAACCCACATCATTTGACAAACTGACAATTTATATGTATTATTGGGGTTGTTAGTTTTGTTTTTAAATCATGAATAGGAGGAAAATGAATGAAAAAACTATTCTTACTTTTAACATTGTCGATTTTAGTCTTAGCGGGGTGTGCCCCTTCATCAAGCACAACCAAATTGACTTTTGCCAATGCGGGATGGGATTCCATTGCATTTCATAATGCTACCATGGGAACCATCATTGAAACCTTATATGGATATGAATGGGAAGAGGTCATGGGATCAACTCCCATTACATATGAAGCCTTAATGAGTGGTGAGATTGATATCTATTCTGAAATATGGACTGATAATCTTGCTTCCTATGAAAACGATGTAGCGACAGGTCGTTTTGAACTGTTAGGTATGAACTTTAACGATAACAATCAAGGACTCTATGTTCCTCGTTATGTCATTGAAGGTGATCCAGAGCGTGGAATTGAGCCTATGGCCCCTAACTTACGTTATGTATCAGACTTACCTCAGTACTGGGAACTGTTTAGAGATGAAGAAGATCCATCCAAAGGTCGTCTGTATGGAGGAATTCCTGGATGGGCTGTGGATGAGATTTTAAGAAACAAGTTTGATCATCTTAATCTTGGGGAAACCTTTAACTATTTCTCACCAGGAAGTGATCCTGCCTTATCTGCCGCTTTAGCTGGGGCTTATCAACGTGGTGAAGCCATCGTCGGTTACTATTGGGAACCAACCTGGCTCATGGGTTTATATGATTTTGTTTTACTTGAGGATGAGCCATTCAATGAAACATTATTCGCTGATGGTGTGGGTGAGTTTAAGAGCTCTGATGTCACCATTGGTGTACGCAGAGGATTCACAAGTGAATTTCCTGAAGTGGCTGAGTTCTTATCTCAATACACAACATCTTCTTCATTAACTTCAAGTGCCCTTTCCTACATTGAAGAAACAGGTGCAAGTTATAAGGATGCTGCTAAGTGGTTCATTCTTAATCATCAAGATTTAGTAGCCACATGGCTCAGTGCAGAAGAGTTTAATACCCTCATTGCTGCATTACAATAAAAAACAAGGAGAATATTATGAACTGGATATACGAATTTCCTTTCCAGTTAACCATTGATACTTCAGCAATCGATCAAGGTGTGCGTTCATTTGCGCTCACCTTTGATTCTGTATTAAGGGTTATCAGGCAAGGCTTAACAACCATCTTATTAGCAATCTCAGATCTATTAACCTTTATCCCATGGTGGGTATTGGTGTTACTGGTGATTGTACTCTACTTTAAACAATCTAAACGTCTTTGGATGTCCATTATTTATGGTGTCTTACTGTCCATGATTGGTATGATTGGCTTATGGCCATTGATGATTAGCACATTATCGATTGTCATTACAGCTGTTATTTTAAGTGTCGCAATTGGCTTTCCATTAGGCTTACTCTTAAGTTTAAGTGAGCGTGCGAACATGATTATGCGTCCTGTGCTGGACACCATGCAGACGATGCCAGTGTTTGTTTATTTGATTCCTGCCCTACTCTTATTTGGGTTAGGTCGTGTGCCTGCTGTCATGGCCACGATTATCTATGCGATTGTCCCAATCATTCGCTTGACCAACCTTGGTATTCGTCAAGTTAATCCTGAAATTGTGGAAGCTTCACGCTCCTTTGGAGCAACAACACTTCAAACTTTAATTAAGGTTCAGATTCCACAAGCATTCACTACCATCATGGCTGGTTTGAATCAAACCTTAATGATGGCTATGGCCATGGTCGTGACCGCATCCATGATTGGTGCACCAGGTCTTGGTGCTGAAGTGCTCATTGCGGTGAATCGTATTGAGGTTGGACGAGGACTTGTCTCAGGAAGTGCGATTGTCATTGTAGCTATTATTCTGGATCGTTTATCTCAGGGGTGGGTTAAGCCGAGTGAGGAGGAAGGGATATGAGCATGATATTAAAAGTTGAAGGTGTGAATAAACTTTATGGTAAACATAAGGATGAAGCTTTAAAATTGGCTTCAAAAGGTCACACTAAAGAAGAAATCCTAGAAAAAACAGGCGTTACTTGCGCCTTACTGGATGTGAATCTAGAAATTAATAAAGGGGAGACCTTTGTGATCATTGGTTTATCAGGTTCGGGGAAGTCAACCTTAGTGCGCATGTTCAATCGTTTGAATGAACCGACTCAAGGTAAACTTTATTTTAAGAATCAAGAATTGTCTCAACTCAATAAAGAGCAACTTCGTCATTATCGCCGCGAAAAGATTGCCATGGTGTTTCAACACTTTGGATTAATGTCTCATCGTACGGTACTTAAGAATGTGGAATATGGCCTTGAAATTCGAGGAGTTGGTCCTCAACTTAAAACAGATAAAGCTATGGAAATGATTGAACTTGTAGGATTAAAAGGCTTTGAACATTCACGCATTGATCAATTATCAGGCGGGATGAAACAACGGGTTGGTTTGGCTCGTGCATTGGCCAATGATCCTGAAGTCTTACTGATGGATGAACCTTTCTCTGCATTAGATCCGCTTGTGAAGAAAGACATGCAATTTGAACTCCTTAAGATTCAACAAAAAATGAAAAAGACCATTGTGTTCATTACCCATGACATCAATGAAGCGTTTAAATTAGGTGATCGTGTGGCCATTATGAAGGATGGTCGTGTTATTCAAGTGGATACCCCCGAAGACATGATGTCAAATCCTGCTGATGAATATGTAACACGATTCATTGAAGGCGCAGATAAAACTGCTGTTATGAGTGTGAAACACGTCATGATTACACCAACGACCATTGTCTTTAAAGATGATGGATTCAATAAGGTGATTCGTGAGATGCGCAACAACAACGTCTCCAGTGCGTATGTGGTGGATGATGATATGAAACTACAAGGGGTTGTTAGTCTTGAGAATGCATTGAAACTGAAGGACAAGGTGTCTACACTCATGGATATGGTGGAAGATGTGCAAATCATTTCACCAGATCAATCCATTTCTGAAATTTTACCATTGGCCTCTGTAGCTCGTGTACCACTTGCGGTGATTGAAGATGATAAGCTTGTGGGCATTGTATCTAAAGCCAGTGTATTAACTTACTTAGCTTCAGATCCTGTGGTGGAAGAAACCACTAACACTTAACCAATTGAGTTCCAATTAAGGAACTCTTTTTCTTTTTTTTAAGTGCAAGTTATCTTTGTAAATGGTGCAGTTCATCCTGAAAGTCATGACTTTCTTACCTTCCTTGGGTACACTAAGCATCGACCCGATTGGGAAATTATAAGGAGATTTTTATGAAAAAAGGATTACTTAGTTTATTTGTGTTAGCACTGCTTGCGGGTTGTGCGAATGGGCCAAAAGAACCTGTGGTTGATGTGGATATCGCTGATATCGTAGCGGCCATTAAAGAGGAATACAAAGATGATTATGCTCCTAGTTTAGAGTATGATGAAACACACATGGTTGAGCGTCTACAGATTGAAACCTCATGGGTTGAAGAGTTCTTTGGTGAAGGTCCAATGTTCACCATGAGCAGTGATGAAGTGATTGTGATTAAAGCCACTGAAGGCAATGTAGATAAAGTCATCGCTGCAATGGAAGAGTACCAACGTTTCCTTAAAGAAGAATCATTCCAATACCCAATGAACATGCCTCGTGTACAAAATGCAATGCTAGTATCAAATGGTAATTATGTCGCATTTATCTTAACGGGGAAACATTTTGAATATCCTAGTGATGGATCTGATTTTGATGAGAAAGATGAAATTGATTTCATCAAGGCACAGTTTCAACGTGGAGTGGATGTCTTCAATTCATTCTTTGAATAAGTATGATCTTCGCATCCACAACCTTTCTCTTCCTATTCTTACCAAGTGCGATTCTCGCACTTTTATTCACTCCCCCACGCTTTCGTAGTGCCATCTTGTTGTTCTTTAGTTTAATTTTTTATGCTTATGGTGAGATCCGTTATGGTTTAATCATGATCTTCTCCATCGCATTGGATTACACCTGTGGCATCATGATTGAATCATCAAAAAAGGAAATGAATCGAAAACTATGGTTATTAACCTCCATGGTTGGTAATCTTGGTTTACTGTTTTGGTTTAAATACAGTGGTTATTTGGCACGATTAATCAATCAAGCCCTTGATCTATCCCTGCCTATTCCGCAAATCTTACTGCCTTTAGGTATTAGTTTCTTTACCTTTCAAACCATGTCTTACTCCATTGATGTGTATCGTAAGGAAGTGAAAGCTGAGCGTAATCTTGTTGATTTTGGAGCGTATGTGACCATGTTTCCTCAATTGATTGCAGGACCGATTGTACGTTATAGCGACATTGCAGTCGAACTTAAGGCCAAAGTTAGTCTTTGGAATCGTTTAGATCATGGGTTTAACCTGTTTGTGTTAGGGCTAGGATCCAAAGTGTTGTTAGCCAATGCTTTAGCGGCTGCCATTGCTCCTATTGAAGCTTTAGCCCTAGAGAACACTTCCAAACTCTTATGGATGATTCAGACGCTTTACTTTGGATTTCAACTGTATTTTGATTTTGCTGGATACTCTTTAATGGCCATCGGTTTAGGCTATATGTTAGGATTTACGTTTCCTGCCAACTTCAACTTCCCTTACATCTCAAGCAGTGTCAGTGAATTTTTCCGTCGTTGGCACATCACGTTAGGGGATTGGTTTAAATCGTATCTTTATATTCCTTTAGGGGGATCTCAGGTTCCTCTTAAGAAAGTGGTGTTTAACTTGCTTGTGGTCTGGTTCATCACTGGGTTATGGCATGGAGCTGACACACAGTTTGTGGTATGGGGATTGTGGTTAGGTCTTTGGGTGATTCTTGAGAAAATCGGTTTATCCAAACTTAAGCTTCCTTTATGGTTTAAACATACCTTAACGTTAGTGATTATCTTTATCAGTTGGAGCATCTTTAATGCTCCTTCCTTAACAGAGTGGACACAACGTTTCATTCACTTGGATTGGATGAGTTCTGCTTCTCTTGAAGGGGTCATGCTTCGTAATGGCTTAGGACTGCTCATCATCAGTATGATTTTGAGTGGACCTTGGATTAAGACATGGTTTGAGAAGTTGCCTTCTTGGTCCAAACAAGGTTTCTATACTTTGATCTTAATTCTAAGCATTGCTTCCCTCATTCATGGATCACTTAATCCTTTCTTATACTTTAGATTTTAGGAGGAATCATGAACACATTTAAATGGTACAGTGTCCTGGTCGGTGTGGTCATTCTTCACCTCTTGACACAGCCCTTCAACGTTTATTCTGCATTAGAGCGTCGTTTACTTTCCACTGACGTAGAATGGTCTTGGGAGAACGCCCTTGATCAAACCTTTCAAGATTCACTTGAGAACACTTTAAATGATCAATGGTGACCCGAGAATGGTGGATAAAAGTGAACACACTTAAAGACACCTTATTGGGAAGACTTATCTTTGATAAGGTCATGCCAAGTGAGCATGGTTTAGTGGAAGTGTGGTTTGAAGACAGCGATCAACTGAAACGAAATATTGAATTCTTAAAAGCATTTGAAGCCAAAGTGAATGCGATTGTTAATGTGGTTCCCCACAGTGGATCACTTTTAGTTCCTTCGTATCATGATGATTCATTGCTTTATGATAGTGAGGGTTATCCTTCACTTCGTACCTGGTTAATGTCTCAATCCTCAGCGTCTTCCCTCATGTATCAAGGGGACCATCATTTGAATCATTTTGCGACGCCTTTGATGGCTGAGCATCTGTTAAATCAATTAGGTTTAAATCTCATACAACCTACATTATCGTATTGTGCTGATTTCTCAGGTACCCTTCAACCCTATTACTTATCATTTAAGCCTAAACTGGATTCTTTATGGGTGTATGACACTCCCATTGAATCCATTCAGTTCAATAATCAAACCCATTCATCACTTCATGATTTAAGTGCTTGTGAAGGCAATAATGCCTATGGTGGTTTAATGCATGGCAATCAGGGATTTTCAAGCATTCAAACTGGCTTAAAAAACAATCAATCTTTACTGCTGATCAAAGACTCTCATGCTCATCAACTCATTCCTTTCTTAGCTCTTCATTACCAAACCATTGATGTGGTGGATTTACGTCATTTCAACGGTTCCATTCAAGCCTTGGTAGACCAAGGGTATGATGATGTGGTGGTGTTTGTAGGTGAAGGCAGTGTAAGAGATGATCGTAATTTTTTTAAACTCTCACGTTAAGCATCCTTAGGGATGCTTTTATTATGACTTTACATATCAAAGGAAGAAGAGTACACTAAAGATAGGAATATGGGATATTATGTGTTATGGGTGTTGACTCACGACACTGAAAGGAGACATCCTATGAGTGAAAAAGTGTATTCCGCCGAAGACATTGAAAAGAACAAGGTCATTTCCGCGATTGCTTATGCGATTTTCTTCCTTCCTTTAGTGGTTGATAAAGATTCTGAGTTTGGAAAATTTCATGCGAATCAAGGTCTAATCTTACTGATTGTTTCATTAATTGGTAATGCGATTCTCACCATTAGTATTGTTGGATTACTTCTTGTTCCTGTACTAAATATTGCTGTGCTTATCTTGTTTGTGATGGGGGTGGTGAATGCAATCAATGGACAAGCAAAAGAACTTCCAATCATTGGTAAATTTACCTTAATTAAATAAAGTCTTCCCAACAGAAAGGTTCATATGAACCTTTTTGGATGCATAAAAATTCATCATTCTATGATATTATGTTTTCAAATGAAATGAGATCGGTATGAAGCATGTGAATGTGGTGGTGATCGGATGTGGAGTGGCAGGCAGTATCTTTGCGATGCATGCTCCTAAGCATCAATCCCTATGTATCATTGATAAGAAAAACTTAAAAGAAGCTGTAGGATTGAAGAAACCTTGTGGTGGTTTATTAGCTCCTGATGCTCAAAAAACACTTGCAAAATTGAAGATTCCACTACCCTTAGAGGTGTGTGCAAGTCCTCAGCTTTTTGGCGTGAAAACATATGATCTTCAATCTAAGATCACCCGCCATTATCAACGCCATTACATCAATCTTCATCGCGATCGCTTTGATCGTTATCTCGCTTCCCTCATACCCCCTCATGTGGATGTGGTGGATAAAGCCATAGTGAAATCACTTGATCTTAAAAACAAGAAACTTACTTACATTCAAAATGATGAATCGCATGAACTGAGTTTTGATGTGTGTGTTGGGGCTGATGGAGCGAATTCATTGGTACGCTCTCACTTAAATGCTCCAAAGATGAGACACTATCTTGCGATTCAAGAACAGTTTGAACTTAAAGATTATCCTCCTCATTTAGGATGCTTCTTTGATGCTTCACTTACGGATTCTTATGCTTGGATTAACATCAAAGATGATATCTTAGAGTTTGGTGGAGCTTTTCCATTAAAAGATTCTCTAAAACGATATGAGACATTTAAATCCAAGATGATTGATTTGGGTTATCCTTTAAAGACACCGCTTCATAAAGAAGCATGCTTGGTTAACTCACCTAAGACTCTTTCTGAGATTTATCTTGGACAAAAAGATGTGTTACTGATTGGGGAGGCAGCAGGTTGGATATCTCCTAGTTCTTTAGAAGGCATGAGTTATGCTATGGACAGTGCTCTTATAGCTGCAGAGTCCTTGAAATCATCTGATCCATATCTTAGTTACAGAAAGCTAAGTCGATCACTTAAACTAAAAATCTTCTTGAAGCAACTTAAATCCATTGTATTGTATACCCCTTGGATTCGATGGTGTGTGATGAAGAGTGGATTGGATGAGGTCAAGGTAAGACAATAAAAAAGAAGCACATACGATTTGATTCGTATGTGCTTTTGCTTATCTTAGATTATGCTTGTCCACACTCACAAGAATCTTCTCAATGCGTCCATCACGTTTGAATAGACTTTGACTTGTGGCTTCATCAAGGGTATGGGTCAATGGATACTCAGCGATGGTTTGATCATGATAGACCACTGTGATGTGTGGTTGTTCAGCCAAGAAATAAATGATGGGGACTGTGCAGAAGGTAAAGCCTAATGAATCAGGTTCTAATTCAAGGGTGACTTCTTGCTTTGCATGAGGAAGCTTCCAAGTGGTCTTGGCTTGGAGGAATTCACTTCTTTCTAAGAGAAGTGGATTAAATGACACAAGACCACCATGGACCTTCACACCAAGTTCAGATAGGCGTGAAATAAAATCTTCTTTCACTTGTCCTGTAAGGCCTGGTTGTTGGACCCCAGAGAATGAAGGGGTATGGGAATAAGCATCGGTAGGGAAAGCTCCATACACAGCAGGTGATTTCTCAAGTCCTAAGCCTGCTTGGGTGGCTTTATAAGCTTCATGAAGTGCTCGTGTTGATTCACTCGGTCCATGAGCTAATACATCATAATACGTTTCTTGAGTGGCTAGGACCAATTTTGACACCATGTGCCAATAGATGGATCCTAATCCTTCGTATTTATAGAAGGTTCCTGAACGGCCTGTAAAGGCGTGGTGATTGAATAAGTGTGAGAAGATGTCTTTAACCACTTGAATGTCTTCTTCTTTGTATGTGGTAGAAGCTCTTAAGGCTTTCGCAATGTCATTGCCATTACGGAATGAACCATTAAAGTGATAATGTCCATTCACATCTTTAAGGATATACTTTGTGCCTCCTTTAGCCAGTTCTTCTTTAAGAATGGATGAGGTCATGACCACATCTTCTGGTACGATGTTTTTATCTAGGAAGCGTGGTAAGGCACGATTTGGATACAACATGTAACTGTCTTGATCTTCACGATAGATTGCACTGTCTTTTAACGCATGAAGCACATCCAAGCTTTCTTGACCACTTAAAGCTTTTGAACTTAAGACAGAGACTTGTCCTTCTAACATCTCATACAAGTGGGATACCTCACAACGAGATCCATTGAACTTAATGAGATTGTAGGAATGATAAAGATTGTCTTCACGTTTGTTTTTATGAATGGAATCTTTAAGGTGAAGTAAGGTGATGTGAGTGAATGCTTCAATGGCTGCTTTACTGACACTGACTTTCTTACCACTGAATCCGTGAGAGTACACTTTATTTCGATACGTTTCTCCCACTTCTCCTAACGCTTTCACCATATCAAAACGTTGTTCATCACTGATGGTTTGTCCAACTAAGGATTGGTGTTGTTTAAAGATGGTGGTCAGATCATGTAACATCTGTGCGACTTCAATGGATACTTCATATGAATCAAGATCCATGTCTTCTAATAAGGAAATCATGAAGACTTGAAAGCGATGGAGGTAATACAAGGTCACCATGGATAAGCCATAGCCCACTAAGGCATTGTTGGCATCGTTCCATTCAGGACGTTGTGTGTTCATCCAAATGCCCCCCTTCAGGAACGTAGTTCGATAATTTAGCACACACCATCACAAGCAGTTTTTCAATCAGATTAACGGTGTAACGCTCATCATTTTTCATAACAAGCTTCCCATCTGATCCAATGGATTTAACACGTTCATGAACGTTTTTATCTAAGGCATAATCATAAAGAATACTGTTGTGAGGATCAGCCATTAAGTCCGCAAACCCTTTAATGCGATAAGGAACATCCGCATACACAAAGACATCTTTATGTAAGAAATCCAAGAGTTTCTTAGGATGATACGCCTTGGATAACTCCATGAGTTTAAGGAGATAAATGATTTGATGATCTCCCCAGTAGCCAATGTTGGACCAAGGTTCATCTGGATTGAGTTCTTCCCAATCTAAACCATTTTTTGTAATTCGATAAGGATTATATCCATCCACCGTCGAAGCATTCACAAACTTCGCAATGATGCTTTCAATGTACTCTGGATATGAGAGAGATAATGCTTCCCAGTTTTGGAAGATGTCTCTCCAGTTGCCCTCAAAGTTCAGTTTCTTACTGCCATCTTCTTTGGCGATTTCAATACTGAAACGATTCCAAGGACGACTTGGATCACCATGACGACGGCTAAAAGTAAGCGGTAAGTATTCAAGCACTAAACGCTCTAAGTCTTTGTTGCCTAGTTCTGTTGCCTTTAACACCAAGTCTTGATACATGAGTTGAGGTGGAAGAGCAGCTAAGACATCTTTAAACTGGGTGTAAATGGGTTTGTTCCACACCTTCACAAAGGAAATGAAGTCTTCACTTTCAACATGATACCCATCCGCATACACTCCACCACGCATGATATTAAAGAGGGTGTTGGAGAAATGACGGAAACTGGTTTTGGTATTGGCTGTGCATTGAAGTCCATCCGCTTCAAACACCAGTTTGGATAAATTATCGCTGCCTTGTTCAATGCTCTTAAGGATGTTTGCTTTTAATTGTTCTGGTTGAGTGGATAACTCATGAATAAGGTCGTGTACATCTGAAGCGTTTTGACTGAGTTCTGCTACAATCATCCATGTTTGAGTTTCTGAAGGTGTTAGGGTTAAGGTATCACATACATAATAAGATCCACGTCTTCCCTTCACATCATGCTCAGTGACAATGGTTTCACCTGAAGCGAAGGCCTGAAGTTGTTGTTCAGAGAGTAGATAAGTTGGGGATGATAAACCCAATGAGAAGACAGTGGTGCATTTTAAGGATTCACTAGGTTCAGCTTTATCGGTAAGAATGGAACTTAAATTATAGATTCCTAGTCCAACCTCTTCAATGAGTTCACAACGTTTGTATCCATCAAGTAGCGTACTTAATGTGGTTTGAAGTTGAGTGTTGACTCCATAGGGAAGAATGTTACGTAATCCATCACATACTTTGACAGTCACTGTTTGATCAGACAAGTTAATGATTTGTGATTCTTTAACAAAACCATACTCTGCACTGTTCTTATACGTATATCGAAAAGCCACCTTTAAATCATGATTGATTTCCTCAAACATGACTTTATTCCCTAAGGTGTTTTTGTACAGATTACGAGTGATGGCGTAAACGTTGGAATGGTGCAACGAAAACGGTTTCCATAAAAAACTTTGTTCGTCTCTAGAGACGAGAATGATGGAATTAGATCCGGTAGTTTCTGCACTGTCATGAATTTTATCATCGGTGTAATATGGAAATAAAGCGTTCTCTGCGTTGACACGACCACAGGTTAATCCCCCTGTGCTTGAGATGAACATCCAGTGATCGACATCACTGACAATGGTCATGAAGAAGGGATTCATTTGATTGACATTTTCAATCTTGAAGAAGGTTTCTTGATTGATCTCAACCGTATCTAAATGGGTTGTTCCTTGATTCAGGTTCAACGGTGTGCTTCCAAAATAAACTTTGGATTTCTGCATTATGGTCATTCCTCTCTTGATTAATTAATCCTACACTTTGATTATATAGTGCCACAATTAAAAGGACAATGCGGTTTTCGCAATTAGTTGTCGAGTTATTTGATAGTTTAGTGAAAACGTTTTTCTTAAATTGTGGTTTTGCATGAATTTTAAGAGTTTTTGCTCTATTTAGTGTCTTTTTTGAAATTCTTGCACTCTTTTAGTTTGACATAGAAAAGAACATTTTCATGTCCTTTTTATGTCTTATTTGAGTTCAACTATCGTATCAGCCATGGCTTTAGCATCTTCCACATCATGAGTCACCATGATAACGGTAACCCCTTTTTGTTTGAACCAGACTTTCATGAGTCCTCTCATTCTCTCCTTGAGTTCTTGATCAAGGTTAGAGAATGGTTCATCCAAACACAACACTTTAGGTTGAGATGCTAAAGCACGTGCAATCGCAATGCGTTGTTGTTGACCACCAGAACACTGTGAAGGTTTGCGATGATGAAAATCCTTTAGATCCATCATGCCAAGCAACTCGTTCACAATCATTTTCTTAAACGCTTTATCTTCTTTTCTTACACCATAACCAATGTTGTCAGCCACACTCATGTGTGGAAACAAGGCATAGTCTTGAAACAACAGCCCTACTTTTCTTGCGTGAGGTTCAATATGAATGTCGTCTGACGTGAGTGTGTTTCCATCCAATACAATGCTTCCAGACACTGGTTTTTCTAAACCCGCTAAACAGCGAAGCAATGTGGTTTTTCCTTTACCACTAGGTCCTAAAATCGCAGTGAAAGAACCTGCTTCAATACTCATGTTCAGGTTTTCAAATAAAACGGTTTGACCAAAAGCAAAGGTGAGGTTTTTTACTTCAAGAAACATATTAATCCTCCTTATTGACGGAAGCAATCACGGGATATAAGAATACCATAGAAATGATGATAATGGCCAGTGAAGGGATTGCTGCTTCAAACAAGCGTTCATCTCCCGCATAGCGATACACTTGGGTGGCTAAGGTATGATAGTTAAAGGGTCTAAGATTAAGTGTTAAAGGAAGTTCTTTAATCACATCAATGAACACCAAGGCAAAGGCTGCAAGCAACGAATGATTTAAGTAATGGCACTTCAATTTGAAACAAACCTTGAAGATAAGTTTTCCCTAATGTTTGAGAAATCTCATTGTTTTTAAGACCAATCTTTTTAAAGCCCCATTCAATGTTTTGATAACCCAAACCTAAATAGCGAATGATGAGTCCATACATGAGCATTCCAAGTCCTGCCGTCAGCAAGAGATTGAACTGTTGAGATAAGGTAATGAACGCAAAGAGCACTAAAATGGCCATCACACTACCAGGAATAGAATACCCCAGTAATGTAATCTTGGATACCACAATGGACCATGGGGTATGTTTTAAGCGGGTATAGTTTCCAATCACAAAACCAATGATCACAATCGCACTGGTGACCACCAGTCCTAAAAACATCGTATTAATGAGTTGAGAACCAAAATCATTCCAGTAAATGCGACTAAAAGTAATGAAAGCCCAACTGGTTAAATGAAAGAGTGGTAGTCCTAAAGCAATGAAAAGAATAAAGATGAAGTAACTAACCAAAGCAACGTGTTTGATGCCTTTGAGTTGTTTACGTTTCAGTGGGCGAATGTTAGCGGGCATGACTTGCTTGGTGTTTTTGCGTAAAACATGTTCAATGATGAGGATCATAAACACAATGATGAGTAAGAATCCTGCTAAACGCAGTGCACTATCAAAATCTCTTAACGCAAACCAGCTTCTAAAGATGGCGATAGAAAAGGTTGGAATATTAAGATAAACCACAGTACCATAATCCCCTAACACTTCTAAGGCGACAAGCACCATTCCTCCAATGAAGGCATTCATGGCTAAAGGTAAGGCTATCTTAAAGAAAATGCCTGTTGAGCGAAGAACCTAAGGTTCGTGCTGTTTCCACATAGTTGCCCATGAAACGTTCTAAGAACGATTTGGTTGAAATATACACATAAGGATACAAGGTCATGGAAAACACAATCATGCCTAAAACCATGGCATTCCATTCAAACCATTCGGGTTTGAATATCCCAAAAGAGCGAAGCGTGGTTTGAAGAAATCCCGTATATCCAATGAAATGAGTTAGGACATACGCAAAAATATACGGTGGAATGGCTAAAGGAAAATAAAGCAGAAAGCGAATCCACCGTCTAAACTTAAACTCAAAGGTCACCACAAAGTAAGCACTTAAAACCCCAAGTACCCCTGTTAGAAGCATTGTGCCTATAACTAAAATAAGGGTGCTTGACGTAATGTTGGGTAAGGTGACTGAAACCACATGTTGCCACGTGTCTGAAGCCTTCACAAAGAAACGTGAGAAACTCTCTGAAAGCACAAAAAGGATAGAGACTATCCAAATTGTGCTGAAGATGGTACTAAACGTGGCGACTTTCTTCAAAAATTACTCCCATTTCACTGCATCAAACATCATGAGTGCTGCAGCGTATTCTCTTCCTAGTTTTTCATAATCAATTGGAGCAGTGGTAAAGCTTCCCCATGATTGGATTTGATCATTAAGTTGGACATCACTTCTGACAGGGAACTCACCATTGCCATTCATGAAGAGGGTTTGGTTTTCTGCCGTTAAGAAGTAATCAATGAGTTTTTGTGCATTCGTTGCATTAGGTGCATTCTTTAAGATCGCTGCATAAGAAATGTTTAAGTGAGTGTTTTCAGGTAAGATCACTCCGATCTTAGAAGCCACCTCTCTTTCAGCTTGATCGGCACTGTTGATCATCAAGCCTAAGTAGTAGGTATTCATGATCCCTAAATCGCCTAATCCAGCCACAACCGCTGCTGCTTGCGCACGATCATTACCTGTAGGACGACGAGCAAAGTTATTAGCAACGCCTTGGGCCCATTCACGAGCCTTCTGTGATCCATCATTGAGAATGAAGGATGCAAGTAAGGCAATATTGTAAGAGTTAGTGGATGAGCGAACAAGAATTTGATTCGCGTATTTCTCATCGACTAAATCATAATACGAATCAATGTCTAATCCTTCTGGATACTTCTCTTTATTGTAGACAATGACACGCGCACGCTTGGTGTAAGCCACCCAGTTTTCGCCATAGAATTGATCATCCAAGACGTTGGCCACGGATGAAACATCCACCGGTGCAAATAAATCTTCATTGAGAGCAGTATAGAGTGTTTCTGCTCCAACCGTTAAAAATAGGTCTGCTTGTGGGTTGGATGATTCACGAATCATACGCTCAAGCAGTTCATTCCCATTACCTTCAATCACATTCACTTTGATGCCTGTTTCAGCTTCAAAGCTAGCGATCATGGTCTTATCTAAATCATAATGGCGAGCGGAGTAGACATTCAATACTTTTGACCCCTCATTAGGATCTGTTGGGGTTGTCGGTGCACATCCCGCTAAAAACAACACTAGCGTAAACAAAACTAAAGCAAACTTCTTCATACTATTTCCTTTCGCAGTATTAAGTATTATCTTTGCCTGCATGAGTATCGTATCAAATCAAAAGAAAACAACTCAACTTTTTCATCGTTTTTGAGTTGTTTTTTAGATGTTTATTCACTTTTTGTGACGTTACTCACAATTATTTCACATTAGACTTTAATACGGCATAAATAAACTGATCAATATCCCCGTCCATGACCTTAGCCACATTCCCTTCTTCCACTCCAGTTCTTACGTCTTTGACTAAAGTATAAGGAGCAAAGACATAGGATCGGATTTGTGAACCCCACTCAATGGCACGTTGTTCACCCTTAATGTCTTTAAGCTTGGCTTCTTGTTTCTCAATTTCAAGTTGATACAGTTTAGACTTAATCATGTTTAAGGCTTCTTCACGGTTTTGAATTTGTGAGCGTCCACTTTGACACGTGACCACAATGCCTGAAGGAAGATGAGTCATACGCACAGCGGAATCAGTTTTATTGATGTGCTGTCCTCCTGCGCCTGAGGCGCGCATGGTTTCCACTTCCAATTCATGTGGAGCAATGTTGATTTCAATGTCATCATTGAACTCAGGCATGACATCCACCGAGGCAAAGGATGTATGACGACGCCCTCCAGAATCAAATGGAGAAATTCGCACAAGACGATGGACCCCTTTCTCACTCTTAAGCAATCCAAAAGCCATTGGACCTTCAACTTTAAATGAAACCGATTTAATCCCCGCTTCTTCACCATCAAGGTAATGAAGCACACTGACTTTAAAGCCTTTCTTTTCAGCCCAACGGGTGTACATGCGATACAACATGGAAGCCCAGTCTTGACTTTCTGTTCCACCCGCTCCTGGATGAAGTTCCACAATGGCATTATGTTGATCATAGTCATGAGAGAGTAACACTTTAACTTCAAAGTTTTCAAAAGCTTCAATGCCTTCCTCATACTCCATCTCTACCATTTGCTTCATTTCTTCATCAAAAGATTCTTTAAGAAGATCCACAGTGCTTTCAAGCCCTTTGAATTGAGTGGTGAGGGATTGCAGGGTTTCTAACGTGTTACGTAACCCATTGAGTTCATCAATGACTTTCGCACTTTCCTTTTTATCACCCCAAAAGCTTTCTTCATCCATCTTTGCTTCAAGTTCTTGAATGCGTTGTTGTTTACGTGGTAAGTCAAAGAGAGTCTTCAAGCGCTTTAAGCTTGAAGACGATGTCTTGACAACCATTCTTTAATTCATACAGTTCCATCTTAATTCTCTTTCTTCTCAATCTTTAAATTCAAACAATACAACACAGTTTCATTAGAAACACGCGCTAACATGTCTTCAAACAACGCAAATCCTTCTTCTACATACGCTTGTAAAGGATTGTTTTGCGCATAAGAGCGCAAGTGAATACCTTCTCTTAATTTAGACATGGTATCAATGTGTTCCACCCAAGCACGATCCACAATGCGTAAGACTAAGGTCTTCTCCACAGGAATAACCACTTCTTTAAATGGTGCAATCTTCGTTTCATAGGACTGCCAAATCATGTCTGTGAGTTTAGCTTCAATCTCAGAAAGAGGTACATCCAACATGGTCGTTGGATTCAATGAAATGTCACTAAATCCTAATTTTTCAATGGCAGGAAGCAGTCCTTCCCAATCAATCTTCACTTCTTTACCCGTTGGTGTGGAATAGGAGCGAATCAGATTAAGAATGACACGATCAAACATGTCCTTCACAATGGAATGGACATCTTCATTTTCTAAAATAAAGTTACGCTGTTCATAAATGATTTCACGTTGTTGACGAAGAACATCATCGTATTCCAATAAGGTTTTACGAACATCAAAGTTCACTCCTTCAACCCGCTTTTGAGCTGAAGTGATGGAGCGTGTGATCATTTTTGATTCAATAGCCACATCCCCTAAGGTTTTAAAGAGTCCTTCCATGCGCTCAGATCCAAATCGAACCATCAGATCATCTTGCACAGAAACAAAGAAACGAGAATATCCAGGGTCACCTTGACGACCGGAACGACCACGCAACTGATTGTCAATTCGACGTGATTCATGACGCTCTGAGCCTAATACCGCGAGTCCACCTAATTCTTTAACACCAGGTCCTAACTTAATGTCAGTTCCACGACCTGCCATGTTAGTGGCAATGGTGACCGATCCTTTATGTCCAGCTTTCGCAATAATATCCGCTTCACGCGCATGGTTTTTCGCATTGAGCACTTCATGAGGAATCTTACGTTGAGAGAATATTTTGGATAAGAACTCTGAGGTTTCTACCGCAACCGTTCCCACAAGCACAGGTTGCCCTTTTTCATGAAGCTCTTTCACTTCCGCAATGAGGGCTTCAAATTTTGCTTTTTTTGGTTCCATAGACCGCATCAGGTAAATCTTCACGAGCAATAGGACGATTGGTAGGAATCTCCATAACACGCATATTGTAGATGGACAAGAACTCTTCTTCTTCGGTTTTCGCAGTCCCTGTCATACCAGAAAGTTTCTTGTAAAGTCTAAAGAAGTTTTGGTATGTGATGGTCGCCATGGTGGATGTTTCTTGTTTGATAGGGACATTCTCTTTCGCTTCAATCGCTTGGTGAAGTCCATCTGAATACGCACGACCTGGCATTAAACGTCCTGTAAACTGATCAACTATGACGATTTGACGCTCTTGAACCACATACTCCACATCTTTCGCAAAGATGTAGTTGGCTTTAAGGGCTTGTTGGAGATGGTGAACTAAGTTTGTGTTCTTTAAGTCATATAAATTAGCCACTTGAAAGTGTTTCTCAGATTTCGCAACACCTGCTTCAGTGAGTGTCACCACTCTTGATTTGACATCTTTCTCAAAGTCTTCACCTTCAACCAAGCGCTTCACAAACTTGTCCACTGAGATGTAGATGTTTGCGGTTTGTCTTTGGCCACCTGAGATAATGAGTGGTGTTCTGGATTCATCAATGAGGATGGAGTCCACTTCATCCACTAAGGCAAAGTTGAGTGCTCTTAAAACACGTTCTTTCACATCCGTGACCATGTTGTCACGCAAGTAATCAAACCCAATTTCCGCATTGGTGGTGTAAGTGATGTCTTTTAAGAAAGCCTCACGTTTTTGTGAAGGTGTCATAGCACGAATATTAACTCCCACACTTAAGCCTAAAAATTCATGAATTTGACCCATCCATTTGGCATCACGTTGTGCTAAGTATTCGTTGACCGTAATCACATGGACACCTAGTCCTGATAAAGCATTAAGATACACGGGAAGCACAGAGGTTAAGGTTTTTCCTTCCCCCGTCTTCATTTCCGCAATGTCCCCATCATGAAGCACAATGCCTCCCATGATTTGGACCAAGTATGGGTATTCTCCAATGACACGATACGCCGCTTCACGCGCTGTCGCAAAAGCGTCCACTAAAATATCATCCAAAGATGATGTGATTAAACGTTCTTTAAGTTGAGGTGTCATGGCTTTGAGTTCATCATCACTCATGCTACGGTATTTAGATGATAATGCATCCACCTCTTTTGCTTTTTTCTCGATTTGATTTAAACGCTTTTTATCAAAATTAAAAAGCGAACTGATTAGATTGTTCATGAATAGCCTCCTGTCTTATTATAAAATAAAAAGCTGGGATTTCCCAACTTTTTAATGATTAAAGCTTAACGATGTTTTGAGCTTGTAAACCACGATCGCCATTAACGAGTTCGAATTCAACTAGAGCACCTTCTTCGATGGTCTTGAATCCGTCCATGTTTAATTGGCTGTAGTGGAAGAACACGTCGCGATCATCTTCTAGTTTGATAAAACCGAAGCCTTTTTCTTTGTTGAACTTCTTGACTTTGCCTTGCATTAACAATGAAACCTATACCCTTTCTGAATCTAAAATTATTCTAAGTAATTTCTGATACATTCACATTATACACACTCTATGGTGTTAATGCAAATGAAGTTCATTTTATTGGTTTAATTTGTCGACATTTATCGATTGCTGGTATTTACGTTAACACTTGAAGAGCGTTCCATGTCCAAGACTGCATCAATGGCTAAAACCACCGCAATCACCATGTCTCTGTCTTGATCATTAAGAATATCCACTTCATAACTGTCCGCAAAGGAGAAAAAGGCCTTTGAGATGTTAGCTAAGACATCCCCTTGTTGATAAATGCTGTAGTGATGCGCTGTGAAGTTGCCTTCGATTCTTAATCCTAAACTTGGAATGTGATACACAGGTTTAAAAATGAGAATTGCTTTTCAAAGTATGAACTTCATCTTTTAATGAAATTTCAAAGGTTGGTAAGAAATTAAACACTTTCTGTTTCACAAATGCCACTTCTTGCATGTCCATGGTGGACACACTGAGTTGTTTACCAAAGGAAAATAACTTCCCTTCAACTTGCAAGACATCATTTTGATTTTCATCTTTAATGGTAAAACGATCTTTGAAGCTGAATAGTTTTTGCTTTATGTATAGTTTCATAATTATACCTCTATATGTTATTATATATTATTTTTAGTAAAATCAATCTTCTTTCTCATATTTTCCCATAATACACATTGCAGTGAATATATTCTTTACTTTGTGAAAATCAAGCGTATAATTAATGATGCACAGGAGAGTATGTATGTACTATTTAAACATTGATAAATCCTCATCCATCCCCATTTACAAGCAACTTGAAAATGGGATTTTAGCTGCACTTGATGCACGAATATTAAGAACACATGATGTTCTTCCGAAAGAAGATGACTTATGTGATTTCTTTTCCATCTCACGCACCGTGGTAAGACAAGCGTATCAATCATTAGAAGATCAAGGCATTTTGTATCGTGTCAAAGGAAAAGGAACCTTTATTTCTGCCATATCTCATTTATCCTTCTCCACCAATGACATTTTAAGATTGGAGAAAGCTTTACTTGAAAAGAAAAAAGATATTTCTAAGTTTGTGGTGTTAAATGATTCCGCAACTGTTTTATCAGCTTCCACATTGGCAGTCCATTTTCCTATTCATTCCACTGTGAATGTTCATGCGGTGGTGTATTCTAATCCCTTTGGGCCCTTGTTGTATGTAGAAGATGTGTTTCATAGTAAAGTAGCTCAAGAAGTGAGCAATGCCTTGAGTCAAAATCACTCACCTTTTGAACTTCTTTCACCACAATTTAAAGGGGCTTCTTTGAGTGTTTCACTTGAGGATGCGGCAGGTCCAATCATTAGTTTATTAAAACTGGATTTACCTGACGCAATTCATCGCGTTAAAATTGCCTTTGTGGATGAAAACCAAGATGTCATTGTGTTAAGACAATACATCTTAAGTGGTAAAAACACTAGTTTTGAAACCTTAATTGAAGGAGATGAAGTATGATTAGTCAACCATTGTTTGAAATCGATCGTCGTAAAAAAGAAAGTGTGGATGTTCAGCTTTACAATACCATTGTACAAGCCATCAATAAGCAACTGCTTCCTTCTAACACGTTACTTCAACTCGATACCCTTCAGTCCTTTGTTCCTGAATTAAGTCAACAACGTGTCCTTGAGATTCTTGAAGATGTAGTGAATGCTGGTTTAGCTCGTAAACACAATGATGGATATGTGACCTTAACTCGTAAGTTTCCTCATATCACTTACCATCGTTTAGAAGCCTTACATGATATTCTTCAATCACAGTATTCCAATGTTAGAGAAGAGATTGCTCAAGTCAGCATTACCAAGCATTATCCTAAGAAATTTAAAGATGCTGAGTTTAGAGATCGTGAGTTGTTGTGCGTGGTTCAACGTAAATATTACGTGCTCGATCAATTGATTGCCTTCTCAAACACCTATCTCCCTTTAAGAATGTTTAAGAAAATTGAGAAAGTTGATTTTACACAAGGCACCATTTATGAAACATTACAAAGAGAATATCCAGACTATTCCTTTGAATATTCTCGACGTATTTCTTCTGTTATTCCTTCCACCATTTATGTGAGTGATGTCCTTGGAGTTACACGCAACACGCCTGTGTATTATGGTCGTATTCATTCCTTCACCAAACGTTATAAACAATTTGAATACTGTGATATGTATGTGCTTGCGAATTACTTTACGTATTCACGAGAATTCTCAGCCACAGAGCTCAAAAAGATACTTTAAAAACAGGCCTCAGCCTGTTTTCTTTAATTGTTCAATGCGATGACTTAAATCCATATCCAAGATAAATGGGACTTTTCTTAATGCTTCTATGGATGAAGCATCCAACACACAACAAATCATTCTTAATTCTTCTTTTAAGTTTTCTACTCGCTCAATGGCCTCTTCCACAGTATGATTCGTAACTAGTTTTAAGAAATATGAAGATAATCCCGCTGCTTTCGCTCCTGCTGCGAGTGCTTTTGCGATGTCCATCGCATGTCGAATACCTCCACTGGCAATAAGATCGACATTGACGTCATCTTTGACACTGAGCAGACTTTCTAAGGTGGAATGACCCCAACCATTGAAGAAAGCTAAAGGATGATTTCGTCGTTGATTTTCAATCCAAGCAAAATCAGTTCCTCCTTGCCCACTGACATCAATCATGGTGATGCCTCTTTGAGCAAGTTGTCGGATGGTGGATGGACTCATGCCAAACCCTACTTCTTTAACAATGAGTGGTGCTTTAGAATGTGCAATGCAATCATCTAAATCATTCCACCATGAAGAAAAATCTTTATCTCCTTCAGGCATGACCATTTCTTGAAGTGCATTCACATGAATTTGACAGGCACTGGCTTGAACTAAATCAATGGCCGCATTCACTTGTTCACTGCGATTGCCTGCACCCACATTCGCAAAACGCAGTCCAGTAGGATGAATCTTTTCTAGTATTGTAAAAGAATCCGCTAAGAAAGGATCCTTAAGCGCAATGGACACCGATCCTGTTGCCATGACCAAATCACAAGCCTTGGCCACTTGGGCTAGTTTTTCATTAATCAACTTGCTTTGCTCACTTCCTCCGGTCATTGCATTGATGAAAAAAGGAGTGGAAAGTTTAAAGGGTCCTAAGGTGGTTGACAAATCAATGTGATTTAAGGATGTGTGTGGAATGGATGTGTGCACAAAACGCATCTTATCAAAATCATTGTGTTGATGATCTTGAGCTAAGGCATAGGCAATATGATCATCTTTTCTTTGACTCATGATGCCTCCTTATTAGAAAAGACTAACTCATCAAGAAGGATATATCCTTCTTGAATGAGGACATCATTTCCCATTTGTTGGCTTAAGATATCAGGATAAAGACACCAGATACAATCGCCTCCACCTGCCCCAGAAACTTTAATAATGCCATTGAAAGGTTCAATTAAAGAGGCGATATGTTCCATGGTCTCGGTTTTAATGGTGATCTTTGTGTTTCGTTGCAACATGTCCAATGCTCGAGACAAGGATTTGGTGTGTTTAATCACATTGCTCATGCAATCTTGATCCATTGCTTTAGACAAAGGATCAATGATGTTTTTAGTGGATTCAATAAACAAGGAGTAATAGGATTTGGTTTGGTGTTGCTTCATGGCTTTCACCATGGTTTGGGAATCCGCTGACGCATTGGTAAACACCAAAGACATGGGGAAAGCATGAGGTTTAATTGTTTCTATGGTTAAACTTGGCCAAACATGATGCAGTAACCATTCAATGTCTTTGTGGATGTGTTGATACAACCACGTGTCATCATACTTATGGTAAACAATCCATGTGTTATAAGCACTGACAGCCACATCCCCATAGGATGAATGAGCAAAGTGCTCTAGTTGAGAAAGCACAGCTAGCTTATAGATTTCTAAAGGTGTGAACTCAAAGCCATAGGCTTGAGTTAAGACTTTGATGACACTCACACAGACTGCTCCACTTGAACCCAATCCATACTTGGTAGTGGTGTTGTAATCGAGTGAACTTTCAATGTGTAAATGACCCCAAATGCATGGAATGTTTTGTTGCTGAGCATAGCGTTGTACCATGTTTATCGCATCTTGGATCAACTGATTGGAAGGAATGGAGACTAACCCTAAGTGTTGAATGCATTCATAGCCTTTACTTTGTTGAGAAGAGGTAATACGCCATTTTTCTTCTAGAGTAAATGACGTGGTGACCCCCACTTGAGTGTTAAAGATGATGGCACTACTTTGGCCACTGACCACCGCATACTCACCCCCGAAGTACACTTTACCAGGGGCAAAAGCGGAGTATTTATTGTTCATAGAGGATGTGTGCTCCTTTCGCTGGATGAGTCACCACAATGTCCTTGACTTTGTGTTGGTCCAAAACATTTAAAACTTGATTTAATGAGGCTTGATTGGTTAAGACCTTAACATGCATTCCAGCATCCATGGTAGGATAAGCAAATTCACCTTGTTTTTGCAAATCCATGATCGCATGAATGAGGTCCATGGATTGAGGTGTTAAGTATAAGGTTGGCGGGATGGTGGCTAGCATGCTTGCATGCATGGCTAAGGCTGATGATTGGGTGAGTTCCCCAATGCTTTGAAGATCTTCAATATGATGGCATGTTTCATGGCTACTAAATCTTGCGTTGTTTTAGAAACCCATGTTTGATAATACGGTGAAGATTTCACTGTATTCTTCATGGCTTGTTTAGAGGAAATGGATTTCTTTTGATGGGTTAACAGGGCAAACACCATGATAAGATCAAATCCATCTTCACGGATGGTGTACACTTCCCCACTCTTTTCCCACACCACAAGTCCTGAGAACAAACTACGACAAGCACTGCCACTGCCCAAACGAGTGATGTTGGCTAAAACTTGATCACTGAAGTTTCTTTCAAAGAACACATTAGCTGCTTTGGCTAAAGCTGCAAATCCACTGGCACTGGACGCGACCCCACTGGCTGTAGGTCCTGTGTTTTCAGAGACAATGGATATGTTTTCTAACTCATGATCTTCCGCAAAGTGTTTTAAAAAGGTTTTAATCTTTAACGCATCTTCTTTAGTAGCACGCTTTCCATTGAGTGAAAAGGTGAAACCATGTCGAGTTTGAGTGATGGTGGTCTTGGTGTATAATTCACTGACACTTAATGAGAGTGAACCTGTATAGGGTATCACTTTTTCTTCATCTTCTTTTCCCCAATATTTAATCAGGGCAATGTTGACTGGTGCAATGGCGGTTACGGTTGTTTTCATTGTAAGTTAATACTCCATACATAAGGGGTTTCTTGTTTTAATGCGTCTACAATACTTAAGACATGTTGATCTTCAGCTAAGGCTATCATACACCCTCCTAAGCCACCACCGGTTAGTTTTGCACCTAAGGCATGATGATAACGAGCAATGTCAACATAGTGATCCAAGGTAGGTGTACTGATGTTGAGTGCCTTTAAAATATCATGCGCTTGATTCATGAGAGAACCAAGGGTCTTAATGTCTTGGTGTTGAATACATGTTTGAGCTTGTTTAGTGAGTGAACCTAATGTTTCAATTAGATGAATTCCATTTGAATGGACATACTCTGCGACGAGTTCAACAGCTTCTTTGGTTGATCCTGCTTGTGGGCTTTGTGCAATGATCAGTGTCGCAGGTAATGAAATGGTTAATGGTTGAGGTGGGGTTCCTTTAGTATAGACCCAAGCATAATCAAAGGAGGTGGTGAGGGCATCAATGCCTGAAGGATTGCCATGGGCAATGGTTTCAGCTTGTTGGACCCAGTTAAAGAGAGTGTGATCATCCAATGAGGTCTGAGTGTAATCATAAAAGGCTTTGGTCATGGCAGAAGCCAATGCAGCACTGCTGCCTAAACCCGCAGAGAATGGAATTGACGATTGAATAGTAAGTTCAAGTGGACTAAGGTTAAAGTGGGCTTGTAGAGTGTTAAACAAGTGAATGATTGGATATAAAAGTCTAGGTGCATCCTTAAGTTCTCCTGTATAGAGATCACTCTTCATTGTGTTATGTGATGAAGGAAGGATCGTGACTTGACAAGTGAGTGCTTTAAAAGGGAGTGCGATGGCGAGTTGATGATACACCACACTGTGCTCACCCATAAAAATGACTTTCGCATGTGAAATGCCAATGCCTTGTTTCATAGTAATTTCCTTCTATTTCTTGCATGTGTATTATAACTAATTATGACATGCTTTATCAAACAGGTGTTTGAATATGATATACTGAAAAATATAAGGAGGAAGAAGTGATGAAGAAACGTTCATTGTTTGGTGGTTTAGCAGCCCTAGCTGTAGTAGGAGCAGCGGCAGCAGCTTCCATTGAAGTCATTAAAACCAATAAGAAGATGTCTTCCTACACCAAGAAGATTGTGTTTAAAGGGAATTTGATCGCCTATGAAGATGAATTTGAGAGTGATGAGTTGGCCATTTCCTTCTCTGGAATGCAACTGGATTTCACCAAAGCAACCTTAGTGAATAATCAAGGAAAACTGTCCTTGTTTGCGCATTACAGTGGTGTGGACATCATTGTTCCTGCCCATTGGAGAGTACTCACTGAAGGGCTCAATAATCGCTCTGGTGTATCCAACTTGTGTGATGGGGTTGAAGGTGATGTTCCTACTTTAACTATTGATTATGATTTATGTTTTGCTGGGTTAAGCATTCGTAGTGCTCCTGCCAACGTGGATGAGCTTGTAGGACTTTAAGAATCAAGGGTAGATTAAAACCAGTGTTGCCACTGGTTTTACTTTTAGTGATTAACTTGTGCTTTCTTATCTTTGAAGATGAATGAACCTAACGCAATGAGTCCAGCTAATAGAGGTAGTGCCCAAAGGTTGTTTGTTGTTTTGCCAATTTCTAAATCTTTAGTTCCAGTAGTGGTCATGATTGGATCAACAGCATTGGCTTCTTGTTCACGATAGGATTCAATGAGGGCTTCATCAACCAAATCATAGGTGTTCATATCCAAGAAGAAGGTTTTTTCAACTTTGTCTTCTCCCACAAAGGCAATGACTTGATAGAAGCTGAGTTTGACTTCTGATGGGAAATCAATGATCCATGCGGAGCTAATGGTAATGGTAGGATGGATTTTTTCAATGAGGTTTTCTTCAATCTTAACTAAACTAGCCTCATCAGGAACTTTAAGTACCGCATGAGCATTGGAAGTAAAGAAGAACACAAATATAACACTTAGAAGTAGTGTGCTTATAAGTGTGGTGACTTTAAGATGAGAATGAGATAAGCTAAGAGTTGATGTCATAGATTGACCTCCTTGTTGAGGTCATTATAACTGAAAGTCATGTTTCAATCTTTGAGGAATGATAAAATGCATAAAATGAATGATAACTGACATTTATCCTCTGTTTTAGTGGTTATTTTGTAGGGTGTGTTGTAGTTTAGGGAAGGATTGGATATGATGATTCTAGTATGATATTTAGTTATTACCAAATAGAACTTGAAACCTATTAAATCATTATATACGGGGGATTGATAACAATGATAGAATTACCAAAATCAGAAGGATTAAACACTGTAGCATTTTCAATGATGTTTTCTTCAATGACAAATTCATACAAGTTGCTATGGTTCAAAGCGATTTTTGATCACGTTCTTGAAGGAAAAACAGAGATTGCTGTCGATATATTGGTTCAATCGATGGTGATAGAAGCATTTCCATTCATTCACAAGTACAAACTTGGATTCAGTGTACAGGATCAAATTGAGTCTACCTTAAGAACTATTCCCAATGCGTACCGAGGCAATGGTGATTTCACCTCATTGTCAACGGTAATCAATCAGAAACAGCTTAAGAAACTTCATAAAGAGATCACCAATTATGTACCATATCGATTACTCACACCGTTCTAACAAAAACGTTAAATCAAAAAATGATGCCACAAGAAATAAAGACATTTCCAGGGCAATGTTGAGTGATGCTAACTCATTTTACTATTTCAACAAATCTAATAATACTGTTCTAGTATCAGAAAAATGGATACAATACATTTTAACGAATCAAAACTTAATCCTGGGATGGTATAAGTATCATCTCATTAAATTTCTTCAAAAGCGTAATCCATCCACACCCAACATACCTGCAAAGATTGATGCTGTACGTGAAAATATTAATGATCAAAGAGCATTTTGGAAAAGAATAGCTCAGTTTGAACCGCGCATTGACTTTGATATCTATCAGAATATTTCATTTTCTACCCACTCACAAGAACAGTTAGGTTCATTTAGTTTAGATCATATTTTACCTTTCGATTTTGTTTCGCACGATTTGATATGGAACTTAGTGCCAACACATAAAAATATTAATAGTCAAAAAGGGACTAAATTACCTTCTCTTCAACTGATTGAGCGAGCTGTTGATACGCAATACTTATTCTTTAAAACCGCAAGAAAAGTTGATAAACTTTCAAAAAAAGAAATAAGCATGCTGCAAGAATACAAATACTTAAATCAAAAACTTGATTATTTGGATGAGTCAATCAATGAAGAGACATTCAAATATATCCTAAAAGAACAGCTCCAATCATTATATTCAATCGCATATAATCAAGGATTTGAACCTTGGAGAAGTGAATAACAAACAAAAACAGCCTCTTGCAATGGCTGTTTTGTTAACTTAGGAGAGACGATCATGCGAGTAATGTCTTTATTGTTCAAGGGGTGTCCTTGTAAGACAAGTATACTTGATTCATTGATTGACTTCTAACGTTAAACTAACGCAAAATACTCTCAAAACTGACGCAAGTCATTTTCTTGGTAGTGTAATCATGAAACTGGTTTCCATTTCATTGGATTCAATGCTCATGCTTCCAATAAGACGTTGTAGAATGCTTTTAACTAGATTTAATCCTACCCCACTACCTGATGAATGTGGACCCTTATAGAATAAATCAAACATGTGTTCTTTTTCATCTATTGATAAGGCTGGACCATAATTTGAGAATGTGATTACACATTGATGTTCCTCTAGTGAGGTCTTCACCTTTAAGATGGATTCTTTGTAGGCATAATGAATCATATTATCAATTAAGTTGGACACCATTTCATACACATAAGGTTCATAGGTGGTGATGATGCATTCTTCACTTTCTTCAAATTCCCACTCACATCCCTTCACTTCCCACAACGGTTGTTTAGAAATGATTTGACGACGAATCAATTCACTGATATTGGAAGCAGATAACGTAAGATGTTCCAAGGAGTCCACTTTAGATAAAGTGAGTAAGGTAGAAGTTAAGGAAGAAAGTTGATCTATCTCTCCCAGTAAACGATGCTTTAAGGGCTCATTCTCATTCATCCCTTGAATAAGACTCGACATGATGGTTAAAGGTGTCTTGTATTGATGAGACATGTTTTTAATGAACTCACGATTCAAATACTGATTGGAGGAAAGTGCTAGTTGCATGTCATTGAAGGTATGAATTAATGACGACAGTTCATCGTTCCCATGATCTTCAATGAGATGGGTGTAATTGCCATGTTTCACTCGCTCAGTCGCAGCTTGAAGTTGTTTAATGCGTTTCATGAAAATGAAATTAGAGATTAAGGCAAATAAACTTAAAGCCAAGAAAGCACTTAGTAATCCACCAATGAGCACCACTGGAGAATCGACAAACTCAACAGGAACCTTCATATTAAAGAAACGTACCAACACACGAGGTATTAGGGTGGCCACAAAAAAAATAAAGATGATCGCAATCGCTAATTTTGTGTTCAGTTTTTTCACTTAATCACCCCCTTGTAGCCAATTCCTCTCACCGTCAACACTTCAAAATCAGGACTGTTGACTTTCTCACGAATGGATTTAATGTGAGTATCCACCGTACGATCATAGGATTCACTTTCTTCTCCCCAGATCGCATCTAAAAGTTGTTGGCGAGTGAAAATGATGTTGGGATGTTTGAGTAAGTGAAATAATAGGTGAAATTCTTTTTTACTTAACACAATGGGTTGATCATTCACTCGACATAATAGTTGTGTTTCATCAAGAAAACTATGAGGAAAAAGAAGTTGATGTCTTAAATCAATAAGGGAACGCTTCATTAATGCTTGAATGCGATATCCCAATTCTTTAAAGTGATAAGGTTTCACAATGTAATCATCAGCTCCAAGTTCAAACGCTTTAGCTTTATCTTCCAATGATCCTAACGCTGTGGACATGATGATGAATGGCTTAGGATTGAGATAACGCAAACTCATGAGTAAAGCCACCCCATCCATTTCTGGCATCATCATGTCCACAATCATGCCATGAATGGTCGTGTTCTTTAAGATTTCAAGTGCTTCTAAACCATGATGAGCAATCACACTCTCTAATTCAATGCTTTCAAGAAATGACGCCAATGATTGGGCTAGTGTATGATCATCTTCCACAATCAGAATCATAAATTCCTCCTTATTCAGTTCGTAAGGCAACGACAGGGTCTTGTTTGGCCGCTAACTGACTTGGGAACAATCCCGCAATGAGGGTTAACCCTGCACTTAAGCTAATTAACATGGACGCATTCATTAAAGATAAAGACGAGAAAGATGCAACCCCCAATAAAGATTCAATCAAAGCATCCACACCAATGAGCAGTCCATAACTTAAACTGATTCCTAAAATACCTGCAAATAAACCGATAATCAATGCTTCAGCATTAAAGATACGAGCAATGTCTTTCTTACGTGCTCCCAGTGAGCGCATAATCCCAATTTCTTTGGTTCTTTCAATCACACTCACATACGTAATGATGCCAATCATGATGGAAGACACCACAAGTGAGATAGCCGCAAAGGCCGACAGAATGAGGGTAATGGTACTGATGAGCGAAGAAATGGTTGACGATAAGGTTTGCGCAATATCCGTCACAATAAGTTGTTGCTCATCCTTGACTCCTTCATTATAGGTAGTAAAGGCTTCTTTAATCAATGTCTTCGAATTAAAGTCTTTAGGATAAATCAAGACCGATTGTGGGGTAAGATCAGCACCAATGGTTTTTAATGCCGCTTCATAGGTATTAAAGGAATTAAATGGAAGTCCACTAAGTACACTGGTTTCTTCATTGTCAAGTTGAAGTTGGGCAACTGCAGAGTTTTGTGCCTGAGTAAAATACGCTTCATTGAATGAAGGAAGTGTTCCAATTCCTACATTAAGAAATGAAGAGCCAGCATCTTCTTTAAGCCGAACCACACCGACAATGGTTAAGGATTGATTACGCTCATCATTAAATACTGTTTCATTCAAGGTTTGAGTGCTCACTAATCCATCTCTGACTTCATACAACACATCATGCGCTACAAAGGTATACGAATGATTCAAAAGTTGTGAGAATTCAAAGGGATTGGAAATGGACAAATGAAGTGCATTGACCACTTCTTGATCAAGGGTGGAATCATCTTCAATCACAAACAAGGCTTCATTACTTTGGGTTGGGTATTCACCTGCCACTAAATCATACAAAGACAACACAAACGATGCGTCATGAGGAAGTTCAAAAAACAACGATTGATTGGATGCCAATGGCCCCATACCAGAGCGAAGGGTGGTATTTACCACGGTTGGTGTAGAATTCACCATCGTAGCCACATTGAGTTGAATGTTACGTTGAAACGTCATGGAGTTAATCCATTGTGAATCAATGGATTGAATCATGGCCATGGCTTGTTCGTCAAAGACATTCACATGAGATACATTCTCACTGTTGGAATCCACGACACTTCCTTGAGTCGCATTGGAGGTTTCTGTGGGTTGAAATACCTCAGCTGGACGTTGAGATAAATCATTGAGCACCACGTTTTGATTCAGTTGCAAAGGAAATCCAGCTAAGGTTTCACTCTCAATGCGTGAAACATAACTTTCCATTCCTGAAGATAACGCAAGAACTAAGGCAATCCCAATAATCCCAATTGAACCCGCAAAGGAAGTGATGAGTGTTCTTCCTTTTTTAGTCTTCAAGTTTTTAAAGGAAGAGGATAATGCGGTCATAAAGGACATCGAAACGTTTTTGAATTTCCGCGAAACAGGTTGTGGATCAAAAGTGTAAGGATGTGAGTCATTGATCACTTCTCCATCTTTAAGTTGAATGATTCGTGAAGAATAGGTTTGGGCTAATTCTGGGTTATGAGTCACCATAATCACCAATCGTTGTGATGATAATGATTGAATTAAATCCATAATGGAGGTGGAAGTTTGTGTATCTAGAGCTCCTGTAGGTTCATCTGCTAGTAGTATTTTAGGATCATTGACTAATGCACGGGCAATCGCAACACGTTGCATTTGTCCCCCTGAAAGCTGGTTGGGTTTTTTATGGAGCTGATCTTCTAACCCCACTTCTTTTAACACTTGGGTGGCCTTTGTGAGTCGCTCTTTTTTACTGACACCACTTAAGGTTAGTGCCATAGCTACGTTATCCAAGACACTTAAGTGAGCAATAAGATTGTACGATTGAAAGACAAAACCAACCGCATCATTGCGATACTTATCCCAATCGGCGTCTTTATAGTGTTGCGTTGAAACTCCATCAATGATGAGATCTCCACTGTCCATGTGATCTAAACCTCCAATGAGGTTAAGTAAGGTGGTTTTCCCACAGCCTGAAGGACCTAGTATAGAGACAAATTCATGTTCTCTGAAGTTAAGATGAATGCCTTTTAGTGCAGGGACTTTGATGTCTCCTAATTGGTAAGATTTTTTAATGTTTTTTAATGCTAACATGGGATTCTCCTTTTATAAAACATGCTTAGCATAAAATAAGATTGTGAAGTGAATATGAAGTCAAAACAAAATCACCTTGGTTTGATCAAGGTGATGAATAACGTCTATTACTTTAATGACTTCTCATTGTGAATTTTCATCAATCGCAACAAGCTTTAAATCCAATGCCTTGAAAAGTTTAAGTAGTGTGGAAAGATTAGGATACACCTGTGCAGTTTCTATTTTACTAATTTCACTTTGTTTTATTCCCGTGAGTTGCATAAGATCGGTTTTGCTTGAGATTATGTTTCTTTCGTGCATTGATAATCGCATTAGCAATTTCAATTTTTGCCATCTCAAACTCGTAAACTTTTACGAATTCAGGATCTTTCATATCTTCTTGTATCCGAGTTTTGATCTTACTTTTCACTTTTCTCTCCTTTTTTGATAATAAAGTTTTAGTTTAGATTGTGCTCGACTAATCTCTCTTCTTGGAGTAATCTGACTTTTCTTAACAAAGCCATGCGTAATCAAAAAACCGATCTTCTTTCTTGATCAAATGCCCATAGCACTCTCACACTATTTGAACTTTGCTTGCATCTAAACTCATAGATCTTTTCTTTTAAATGATCGATTGAAGGAAAATGTCCAGTGTCTTCAATATTCACCAACGCAACTTCAATCTTTGCTTTCAATTTAACATCTAGTGTATTAAGAAAATGTCGAAACTAAGCATCATCCACAAAATCAATAATCAAGATTATAATTCCTTTTCTAGTCTATTACATAGGTTTAAACATATATATCAAGTGTGACATCCTATCATTCGCATAAGATTTTATGTTTCCTAACAAAAAAGGATGCTTACGCATCACTTTTTAAACGTTAAGATAAAGGATGTACTCTCTTCATCAGACTGCACACGAACATGCCCACCATAGTGTTCCATGACACTTTGCACAATCGATAGTCCAATTCCAATGTGTCCTTGATCTCCTTTTTGAAAGCGATCAAAGATTTTATTCTGTAAGTCAGAAGGAATCATGGGTCCATCATTACTGATGCTCACTTCAATGGTGTTTCCTACCTCTATGACCTTCCATACCACTTTCGACTTTGCATACCTTAACGCATTGGTTAATAGATTAGTAATAACCTTGTGAAGGCTATGTTCATCCATTGATATGATCATCGCTCTAGAAGGAAAGTCGTAATGAGCTTCTATGTTTTTCTCTTGGAAAAGCACATTCATGGAAGACGTGGTTTCTTCAATCATGTCTCTGATATCAATATGTTCGATTACCATATCCACTGAATGCGATTCAAGTCGTGTTAAAACCAGCAAATCATCAATGAGGGACTTAAGTCGTTCTCCTTGAGTATAAATCACATTGAGGGTTTGATCTTTATTCACAAAATCATATTGATACGCTTCAAGTTGTGCAAGGATGACCTGTAATGGAGTTCTTAGTTCATGAGAGACATTTTGAAAGAAAAGACGATTGGCTTGTTCCTGCTCATCCAAGTTCATGACCATGGTGTTCATGGCTTCTTGAAGCTGTACAAGTTCTGTTTCATGAAAATCATGATGATCTTTCTTACGATTGCCTTGTCCTACTGAACGAGCAAAATGAGAGAGTTGTGTTAATGGATGCGTCATGGATGAAGCAATAAACCATATAATCACGAACCCCACTACCAACATGAAGGTCATGATGAGAAAAAGAATCAGATTAAGATTGTTTTTTAAATTGGCCAGCGTGGACATGGAGACATACAATACAATCCATTGTGAGGATTGATTTGGGTTTTCGATGATATTCACATAGAAAAGTTCATTGTTGATGCGTAATTCATGAATAAGTAAGGAAGGCATGATGCCATTGTTTTTTAATACTTCAGCCATGTAACGATGTAGCATCATCATGTGAGGGCTATGGAGCATGTTGGTATGAATGGCTTCATAGTCTTGTGACATCACAAAGTTTTGTGTCGACACAAAAAGACGTTGGTTATTGCGATCGGATGAGGTAATGATGTTGCGTGAATCCATGATCGCATCACGAGCATTGTTAAGAATGGATTCGTTTATAATCACATTGAATGATATCCCAATGATTAAAAACGTGCTTGCTAAAACCACGCTTATCACAAACGTCAATTTGCCTTTAAAGGTCATGAACTTCATTGCGCTTCTACGACTTTAAAGCCATAGCCCCAAATGGTTTCAATGCCAATACCTGAATCAACGAGTTTTTTTCTTAAACGACGGATGGTATCATCACAAGCACGGGTTTCCACCATGGATTCATACCCCCATACCTTTTGAAGTAACACTTCACGTGAAATCGCCATGTCCGCATGACGAGTTAAATACAATAAGACGGCGTATTCCATGGGTGTTAAATCAATCGGTTTTTGACGTATGGTGGCTACTCTACTTTTAGGATCCATATAAAGAGTATGGAAGGCAACATGTTCTTGGTTTTGTTGGTTCAAATCAAGTTGTACACGACGAAGCAGTGCCTTAACACGCATGACTAAGTTGAGGGTAGAGAATGGTTTGGTAATGTAATCATCAGCTCCCACATGAATTCCAAAGGCATAATCTAAATCTGCATCTCGTGCCGTTAGGATAATGACAGGAACATTGGATTGCTTACGAATGGCTTGAACAAGTTCAAACCCATTCATATTAGGCATATTGACATCAGTGATGAGACAGTCACATGGTTTTTGTGTGAATGTTTCTAAACATTCAAAAGCAGTTAAAAATCCCTTCGCTTCATAGTCATTGGCATTAAGAAAGGAACAAATGGTGTCGAGGATGACTTTTTCATCTTCACAAACATAGATTAGTTTTTTCATAATTTAATTATACATAAAACAGTGACAATAATTTCATGCAAAATTGCGTCAGTATATCACATGCATTCCTTTTAGAGTTGGTCTATAATGACACTATAGGAGGTCCTATGAAGAAAATAGTCATTGTTCTTTTATTTTTCTCACTTGCTTGGAGCGTATATCTTCAACAAGAAAGAATCAATCTTTTAGAAACTAACTTATCACAACTTCAAAATACCTTAGCTCAACTCCCCTCCATGCCAACCTCCATTACGTTCACTGAAGATCAAGATGGTGTTGCCAACTTGCTTCCTAATGTTTTAGAAGGAGTGGTTGGTTTAAGAGTGGAAGCCATTGTTCGTCAACAAACCTGGTTTGGTGAACGCAATGTGCAAAGTGTAGGAACAGGATCGGGATTCTTTGTGTCTAATGATGGTTATTTGGTGACCAATGCTCATGTGGTTGAAAATGCGTTTCAAAATGAACAATCCACCATTACTGTAGTTTTGTTTGATGGTTCATCGTATATTGGATCCATTGTGAAGTATGATCGTAATCTTGATTTAGCGGTCGTGAAAATCAATGCAGAAGTTTCTTCTTTAAACTTTGCTTCGCAAATGCGTTTGGGTGAAACCGTCTTTGCGATCGGTTATCCTTTAGGATTTGATTTATCCTTATCCATCACTAAAGGCATTATCTCTGGATTAAACCGTGATTTAGGCAACAGTGTACCACTGATTCAAACTGATGCCGCCATTAATCCTGGAAACAGTGGGGGTCCACTCTTCAACATGAGAGGCGAAGTGATAGGAGTCAACTCTTCTAAGATTGCATCTTCTGTTGTCGAAGGCATTGGCTTTGCGATTATGGGAGAGATTGTCACTGAATTCATAGAAGATGCCATTAATTAAGGTAAAAGCGGTGAAAACATCGCTTTTTTTATGTCACTAATTAATTATTTTCATTAATTCACAATCATTCTTTAGTAACAATTATGTGAATTTTATCAAATATGTATGTTTTGAATGCATATTTGATTATAATATTTCAAAGGAGACGTCAATTTGATGACGACAATGACAATGAGAAACATATCTAAGATCATGTTTGCTTTAGCTTTACTTGCCGCCCTGATTCCTAGGGTCTCCCATCCTTTAGTGGCTTTTTCAGGATTTGTGGGTGGAGATGGGAGTGAGACCAATCCTTATTTGATTGAATCTGCTGATCAATTGGATGCGATTCGAGATAATCTGGATGCTCATTATGCTTTGGTCAATGATGTGGATTTATCTACGTTTATTGGAACACTTGGAAGTTTAGACCCATTTTATAATGAGGGTCGTGGGTGGTTCCCTATCGGTGGTGATGGTGATTATTTTAGGGGGAGTTTAGATGGAAGAGGTCATTCTATTTCAGGACTTGTGTTTTACATTCCAGAAACAGATACCGAAACCTATGAATTAGGATTGTTTGGTGGATTAGATGGAGCAACTATCTATAATCTTGATCTTGAAGGGGAAGCCTTAGTTGAACACAATGCGTTTGTGGCATTAGGATTATTATCTGCAATTTCAAGAGATTCCACATTAAGTGGTTTAAAAGTGTCAGGCACTATCACGGTACTCAGTGAAATCAACAGTATCGTAGCAGGTGTGTCTGCAGAAGCTCAAACCACATCATTTAATAATATCGATGTGAATGTTTCCATTCAAACCCATTCTTCCAATCAGGCTGGTGGATTGGTTGGGTACTCTGATTCAAATCAATTTCATAACGTAATCAATCGTGGTGATGTATTTGCCTTTAGAAGCGAGTATGTCGGTGGTATTGCAGGTTATTCACAAGATTCAGTGTACGATAGTGTACGTAATTTAGGAGACATTACCGGTTATGATTTTACTGGTGGTATTGTCGGTTGGGCACGCAGAACAGCGATGCTTGGTGTCCTCAACAAAGGGGATATCGTCACCAACACGTATCATGTGGGTGGTATTATTGGTAAATTGGATGATGAGCATGAATCAACGACTGTAGATGGTCATCCACTCACATTCTTATTGAATGAAGGATCTGTATCCAGTTTACTTCAGGCCAACGATGCTCGCGTGGGTGGTTTGATTGGAATGATTGAAATCAAGGATTATAGTGAGGATGATGTCTTAAACATGCGTGATCTGTTTGATCTAGGGACATCTCATCCTTTGGTTGGATTGATTCAAGAAAGTTTAAATGAGAACAGTTTAACCATTCTACTGCGTCGATCACGCAGTACATCCAATATGGCAGTGCTAACACAAAACACCAATTTAGGTTCAATTTCTATTGTGGATGAATCCACCTTCATTGAACCTGATGAATTAGCTGAGATTGCATCAGCCTTGAATGAACAAGATTATGAATTAGAAGCATCCATGATATCAAATGCTTTAGTCATTGATTTTGTGATGAATGTCTATTTAACTCAAGGCAAAATCAATGGTCCGATGTCTTTTGATTTACTGTTCCTTAACACCGTAGTGTTGGAAGTGTTACCAAGTTTCTCTGCGTTTTGGGTTCCTACTTTTGAAGATATGTCTGACATTGTGACTTGGGACTTCACATCCATGATTGGATGGAATACCAATCAACAAGACACAGGTGATTTCTTCTATCCTGAGGATGAGTTTGTGTATGTTCGTGATACTGTCTTTATTCGCTTGTTTGCGACAGACATCCATCCTGATGATGTTGAGGAAGAACCTCCTGTTGATGAAGAAGGCAATGAAGAGGATGTTGAAGGCGAAGAGGAAGAATCACTTCCTGATACTTCAGATTCAAAATCTTGGGGTGAGTTGTTGCTTGGTTTAGGTATATTAGCTTTAGCTTTATCAAAGAAATCTAAACATTAATCTTTCACTATCTTTGCATAGACTCTTTTAATTCACCTCCACTCGCATTACAATGTGTTGTGGAGGTTTTCTTATGATTGAAGTATCCCATGTTAGTAAAGATTTTATTAAGTATGAAAAAGAAAAAGGGCTTAAAGGACTTGTGAAAGGGTTTTTTAATGCAAAGAAGAAGATTTATAAAGCTGTGGATGATATTTCCTTTTCTATTAAAGAAGGTGAAATGGTGGGATACATTGGGGCAAATGGAGCTGGTAAGTCAACCACAATTAAAATGTTAACGGGAATTCTAACCCCTACTCATGGCGAAATCAAAGTGAATGGTATTGTGCCTACTCTTGATCGTAAAGCGAATGCGAAAACCATTGGGGTGGTCTTTGGTCAAAGAACGCAGTTATGGTGGGATTTGCCTTTGCAAGAATCCTTCAGTGTCTTGAAAGAGATTTACCAAGTGAGTGATGAAGACTATGAAGAGCGAATGGCTTTTTTTAATGAAGTACTAGGGCTCAATGAGTTTATTAAGTCTCCTGTAAGAACATTATCTTTAGGACAACGCATGAGAGCGGATATTGCGGCTTCTCTCATTCACAATCCTAAAGTATTGTATTTGGATGAACCTACCATTGGTTTGGATGTGAGTGCTAAACTTGCGATGCGTCAAGCCATCAAGAAAATGAACGAAACATTCAAAACAACCTTGATTTTAACCACCCATGACATGGATGATATTGAAGACTTATGTTCTCGTATCATGATTCTTGATCATGGCAAGATCATTTATGATGGTGATTTAAGTAAGATTAAAGAGAAGTATGGCACCATGAAGACATTGTCTTTCTCATGTGGTGAAGCTTTTGAACAAGTCAATGAATTAAAAGAAGCTTTTTCCTTTGATCCTGATTTCAGTGTTGAAGTGAATGAGTTAAACCTCATTATTAAATTCAATAAACATACCACTAGTGTGAGTCAAGTGACGACGTTTGTGATGAAACATGTGGATGTGGTGGACATGAGCATGAGTGACACTGATATTGAAACTATTGTGGCTTCAATCTATGAAGCGAAAGTGGTGAATGTGTGAGTTTACGTCCTTATTTTGCTTTTTTTAAAGCTTATTTCTTAGTGTACTTGGCGTATCGTGTTCAAGTCATTTTGTGGTTCTTTACCAATGCTTTAGAGATTGCCTTTGCGATGTTGTTGTGGACTGCCATTTATGCTTCGTCCTCAGTGGACGTTTTGTATGGGTTCACCTTATCTGACATGCTTTTGTATCAACTGCTCATGACATTATCCTATTCCTTAACGGACATGAATCCGATTGATACGTTGTATGATGACTTCAATGATGGCAAGATTGCCATGTCTTTGATTAAACCTGTGAATTATGAAATTCAAACTTTCTTTCAAAACTTAGGAGCCAATGCCTTTAGAAACATGGTGTTACTGCTTCCAATGATTGGAATTATTCTCGTTTCTGGTTTACTCAATTCATCCAATGTGAGTTTATCATTGGCTTCATTAGGTCTATTTGTGTTAAGTATTGTGATGGGGTTACTCATTAATTATTTTGTGAAGTTTGTGTTCTCCAACCTTGTGTTCTACACTGAAGCAAGCTTTGGTTTATGGCAACTTCAAGCGATTGTGATTTCCCTTTTGGCTGGTGGGATTGTTCCCCTTCATTTCTTTCCTGATGTGATTGCGAATGTCCTTCGACTGCTTCCTTTTGCGTACATTCAATATGTGCCTGTCATGGCTCTTATGGGTCGTATCAGTGGAAGTGAGTTGACTTCAGCCTTACTCATTCAATCGATTTGGGTGGGTGTGCTTGCGTTATTGGCTCACTTGGTGTGGAAACATTCCATTAAACACATGAAAGTGAATGGAGGTTAACATGAAGCGTTTCTTTAAAATCTACATGACCTTTACGTCTCAATACATTAAACGATTGGTTCATTATCGTTTAGATTTTGCGATTGGGGTGCTTTCGTTTGTGTTTGTGCAGTTTTCTGGTATTTTACTCATTACCCTTGTTTTTCAACAAATTCCCGATTTGAATGGGTATACCTTTGAACAGATGGTGTTCTTCTATGGATTCTTTCAACTTCCTCGTGGACTTGATCATTTGATTACCGACAACATTTGGTTGATTCCTAACAAGATCCGTAAAGGTGATTTGGACCGACATTTACTTCGTCCCATTGACCCTTGTTTCAAATCATTGCGGAACGTTTCCAACATGAAGCCTTAGGTGAACTCATTGTTGGGGGACTCTTGATTGCGATCACTTTTCCTTCATTAGGCATCACACCCACCTTACCCATGATTGGGTTGATTGTGGTTTTGATTCTGATTGGTTCTTTGATT